>JARCMB010000344.1 GCA_030248825.1 Pseudanabaenaceae cyanobacterium MP8IB2.15
CTTACAGTAACGTTATTGTCACTAGCACCTGAGAGACTCATGATTGCTCTGGCGTTTAACTTGGTGGTGGTAGAGAATTGTTGAGCTTCTAGTTGAGCAGTTTTTGCTTCGAGCGAGTCAACCCGACCACGCAATGTTGCCAATTCAGCCGCGAACTCTTCTTGAAGTTTTTGCAGGGCAGCAAGATCTTCCTTGCTAACTTTGTCTGCCAAACCAGAAGAAATCAGCTCATTCATTTTGTCCAAGCAAGCATTCAAACCTGCGGCGAACTCATAACGAGTTGTGGCACGGCTACCACGGAAAGTCCGATCGGGATAGCCAGCGATACAACCGTAACGCTCAACTAGGGATTGCAGGGCTGTGAATGCCCAGTCGGTAGGCTGAACATCACTCAATTGAGAAACAGAAGTAACATTTTGAGCTGTAGTATTTTGTTGAGCCAAAGGGTCTTGACCCAGTTGAGCAACATTCACCTGATTTGCAGTTTGAGCACTAGCTGAGTCTGCAATCATTGAAACGGATACTGAAGCTGTGATTGCTGCTGTCAGTAGGACTGAGCTAGCAGTTAAGCTTTTGATTGTTGATTTAAACATAGACATTTTTTTTACTCCATTCCTCACACGTATAGTAAGTTTACTGCTATTTCACCATTATGTATCCAGTTCAGACAAATCTATTGTAAAAACTTAAGCTTAGATTAGATTCACATGGATACTCAGCTTAAATTTTTAACAAACAATAAGGTTTTTCAGACTCTACATATCGATTTATGTTCCACATACATTTTCCAAATCGAAACTCGAAATAGGATAACTGTACATTCGACATTAGCTAAGCACTTCTACATGTTAACTATTCGATCGTTCAGGTAATCAATCTACATAGTCCTATCAATCCAGAGCTATGTCGTTAAAGGTAAGGTTAAGCTTTGAAAGGAAATTTTGCAAGCTTAACGATGAACTAATGTATTTCATCACAAGGTTTTTAAACCCAAAAACAAGCTGAAATCGATACTAGAAAGTAGTTCTAATATTAAATATTAAATTTGTTTTTTTGTAATCGCGGCTACAATTCGGGCAGAAACTTTGACAAAAACTTTGGCGACAAGATGACTCCTACACTAATAATGCTTAGTAATGGAGTGAGCCAATCGCCTAAAGCGACGTAAAGTGTTTGGGTTTGACGTAAGTAAACTGTGGCTAGATGTGTTTCGTAGGTGTTGATGCCTGAGATCCAGATGGTGCGACCGTTGGGATCGACGATGCCAGAGTAGCCTGTGTTTGTCGCTCTTACTGCCCATCGATCGACTTCTACTGCCCTTGCTACATCTTGAGCATGGTGCTGAGCAGGCATAGTTTCGGCATAGTGGGCGTTATTGGAAGCAGTAAAAATGATCTGCCCACCTGCGGCGGCTTGGTAGCGAAAATGGGCAGGATAAGCTGATTCGTAACAGATCCCAATAATGACGCGACCCCAAGGAGTATCGACAAGTTGATCGTCTTTGCCAAATTTCACCTCACCACGCAAGGGAGATAAGCGCTTGATCAGCCCGCCTAAAACTTGCTTGAACGGGATGTATTCGCCCACTGGAACCAGTTTCACCTTGTCGTACTCAGCCAATGTCTGTCCAGAGCCATTGAGTAAAAATAGGCTATTGGTATAGTCATTACTGCCAGTCTGGTTGCCAATCTCGCTACCAAAGCCACCCATCCAGACTGGTACGCGATATTTTTCCACCGATCGATCGAAGATCGATCGTCTTGGGTCTTCGTCGGGATAGAGAAATGGCAGTGCGGTTTCGGGTGTGAGAATTACGTCTGCTTTTGCCTGGGCCAGTTGCTCGTAGCCTGCTGTGTAGCGCTGCACACCCAAGCGTAAGCCATCAAACTTCAGCTTCACAGGATTGGGAATATTGCCTTGGATAATCCCAGCTTTGAGGGCTTGTCCGTTGTCTGCTGCCATTCGATCGGGTTGCATGACCACGATCCCGTAAAGATTCATGCCTAGGACTAAACCTGCTGCCGTGATTAAGTAACGCCATCTGCGACTGTCGGATCTGACGATCGACTCTGCTAATAAGCCATTGACGATCACGATCGCGGCGGTAATTGTTTGCTGTCCCGATAGGCGAGAAATCTGGAGAATTAGCAAATTATGGGGGCTTTGGGTATAGCCTAGAGCAGTCCAGTAGAGCGGGCCCCAACTCCAGATCGTTTCGAGCAAGCAAAACAGGGCAGCAGCAATGATGATTCTGCTTGGGACTGAAAGTCTTGGGGTCAGCCACGCCATGCCGCCCGCCCAGAGGCTAGACAGGACTAAGCCACAAATTGCGATCGAGAGCCAGACGGTGATCGCGATCGACAGACTGGCTAACCAAGGCACACCTAACCAAGTCATCGGGTGAACGCCCGTAATCCAAAACAGTGCCATGCCGTGATAGAACAGCCCCCAGACTGCTCCCATCACCATGCTGTCGCGCACTTTGAGTTTTTGGGTCTGAATCCACAATGGGATTAATCCTACCCATGCTAAAAGCCAGAGGCTGAACGGGTCGGGGGTCAGTCCCATTAAAATGCCACCAATCGCGGCGGTCGCGATTTTGCGCCAGTATGATTTATTCAGCACTAGCTGGTGTCCAGATTTCGCCATACTTATCCTTGAGGGATTGCCATCCTTCTAGCTGTCCTGGCTCATATTCGCCCGGCTTGCCCCACTGCACAAAAATACTGAGTTCGGGTAATTCATCTTTATTCAGTAAGCGAATGGCATAGGTCGTAAAGTTACCGCGTTTGGCTTCGCCTGTTTCAAACTTAACTTGGGCAATGTTGTCCATATTGAGATGAAACTCAAACAAGTCGGTGTGCATGTTGGCATATTTGCCTTTTGGCAGTTCGGCGTAGTAGAGCTTCTCTATGTGGGTTTTAACCTCAAACACGGTCGTTCCAGTATTGGCAATCGCTCGAACTAAACCCAAGATCGAACATTCTTCTAAAAAGTCTTTTAGCGTTGGCATTATTAGGTGAGTAAGTTAATGATTTCCTTCACTCTGCCATAAACTTTGGATCTTTTGTTCGATC
>JARCMB010000345.1 GCA_030248825.1 Pseudanabaenaceae cyanobacterium MP8IB2.15
CCACTGGCTCAAGCCTGGACTTGCCTGTGTCGAACCTGGGATCAAGTTAGCAGCTTTGGATAAGCAAGCTCAATCGATCGGGTGGGAGATGAGAATGGTTCCTTCCACAGTTCGCAGTGCCACAGTGGGAGGATTTATTGCTGGTGGAAGCGGTGGGATTGGTTCGGTGTTGTATGGTCAATTGCGCGATCGAGGCAATCTCAAATCTGTGAGAGTTGTGACTTTAGAGGATGTTCCACGGGTGTTAGAACTGCGTGGTGATGATGTCCAAAAGGTGAATCATGCCTATGGTGTGAATGGCATTATCACGCAACTAGAAATCCCATTAGCTCCCGCTTATGCTTGGGCAGAATGCATTGTCGCGTTCTCAAGTTTTATGGCATCAGCAATATTTGGGCAGGCTTTGAGTAATTCTGATGGCATAATCAAAAAGATGATTAGCGTCCATGCCGATCCGATTCCATCCTATTTTGTCGCGCTCCGCAGTTATATTCCCGCAGGCTCTCACTGTGCTTTGATTTTGGTAAACGAGACGGATTTAGAATCATTTAAATCTTTAGTGCGCGAACATAATGGCACAATTTGCTATGAGAAGAACGCCCAAGAAGCCAGTAAAGGCAGTAGTTTGGTAGAATATTCTTGGAATCACACCACCCTCCATGCTCGAACTGTCGATCGATCTCTCACCTATTTACAAAGTCTTTTTCCTAACTTAGATCTCGTGCAAGAAATGTACGAGCATTTCGGCGATGAAGTGATGATGCATTTAGAGTTTACTCGGATGAATGGAGCCGTTGTCCCTGGGGCGATTCAGGTGGTGAGATTTACTACTGCCGAACGTATCAATCAGATCATCCAATATCACGAAGATCGGGGTGTATCGATCGCTAATCCTCACACCTATATCCTTGAAGATGGTGGCATGAAAGCTGTTAACCAAGAGCAGCTAGCCTTTAAGCAATTAGTCGATCCTTACGGTTTGATGAATCCAGGTAAAATGAGAGCATGGTCAGAACATTTGGGTAAAGTCGGCTATGATATGATTCAGCCGAATTAGAATTAATGCAGGAGAGCTATGGTTAACCTCGCTTACAACTACCTCCTCCCGACTGCTGAGGAATTACCCGACTCAGATGAGACCCCTGTGGATAATCAGTTACAAAATGACATTCCCAATTTTTTATTGAGCCTTCTTTATCTGATTTGGGCAGAACGTCAAGACTGGTATTTCGGCGTAGATATGGGCGTGTACCACGATCCTGTTACCAAAATTCCGATCGTACCTGATGGATTTTTAGCATTGGGAGTAGAGCGTCATAAATCAGAAGGTGGACGCTTGAGCTATGTGCTGTGGGAAGAGAACTACGAAATGCCTAAACTGGTTTTAGAGGTTGTCTCACACGCCTACAACGGTAAATATGACTCCAAAATGCAAGCTTATCTAGAACTGGGAGTCTTGTACTATGTCATATACAATTCGCTCAGTGGTAGAAGAGGAGCCTATAAAAAGCGACAGTCTTTGGAAGTATATAAATTGGTGTCAGGGGCATATCAGCGACAGTCGGGTAATCCTGTCTGGTTGCCAGAAATTGGTCTAGGGATAGGATGTGAACGAGGAAATTTAGGTGGTTGGGAACGAGAGTGGCTCTATTGGTATGACGATCGAGGTAATCGCTACCTAACTGCTGAAGAACGCACCGATCGAGAATATCAAGAAAAACTGCAAGAACGTCAGGAAAAGGAGAGGTTAGCAACATACCTTCGATCGATTGGCATCGATCCTGATAAAATCTGAATCTAATCTCAATAATTAAGCATCGCTAAAGTTTACGGATTGTCCAGTAGGGAAGCTGTTGAGTAGGTTCGATCTTGACTCCAGTAATACCCGATCGAGCAAAAGCATATTCTTTATTTTGCCAGAGTGGAATGAACGGCACATCTCTACCAAGGATGTCTTGAATCTGATTGATTTGCGTCAGTCGCTTGGCGGGGTCGATTTCCTGTCTTTGCTTGGCAATCAGCGTATTGATTTCAGGATTATTGTAAAAAGAACCTTGATATTGAGAGCTGCCTTTAGTGCAAATATTGTTCTTTGCCTGATCGCAAGTCAGAAAAGGTTGGAGGAAATTATCAGGATCGAAGATGTCAGGTGTCCAGTCCAATAAAAACATCGGATAAGCTCCCTTGTCGAGATAGGCATATGCCGTGGAAGTAGAAACTTTTTCGAGTTTGATTTGGAGGATTTTGCCAACAGATTTGTCGATCGACGCTTTTAATGTACTCACAACCAGATCGCCATTTCCAGCATAGGTTGGCGAATACCACAGCGTTACTTGGGCGGGTTTGCGGTCAGAATAACCAGCTTCGGTCAGGAGCTGGCGTGCGAGTTTGCCATTGCCATCACCATAGAGTTGAAATACTGGTTTGTAGCCCAAAATTGATTTTGGCACCAGACTATAGACTGGTTCTCTTTGCCCTTGAAATACACGCGATTGTAATAGAGGTCGATCGATGGCCGCTGCGATCGCCTGTCTGACCTTGACATTATCCAAAGGTGGCTGTTGGACATTCAGCACCATATAGAGAATCACCATCCCCTGATTTGATGCCACAGTCCAATTGTTCTTCTTGGCGTTCACTTCCAAATTGTGAATTTGATTGGGGCTGAGAGTTTGGTAAGCGACATCGACTGCGCCTGTTTTGAACGCATTCAGCAAATTGGCATTAGAAGACAGAAACTGGATATCAATCCCTCTGTTCGCAGGTTTTTCACCCCAATAGTCAGGGAAAGCATCCAATCTGAGAATACTGCGTTCGAGATATTGGGTTAATTGATAAGGCCCCGTCCCCACAATTTTATTTGGCAGGAAACTCTTTTCATGATCGTAAACTTGAGGCGAGATCGCCCCCGCACCTGTAAACGCCAACAGGCTTGGGAACAATGGATAAGGGCGTTTCAGCTTAATTTCCAGTTCCGTTAAGCTGTTGGTTTTGATCGACTCCACAACATCAGCCAGCAACGATGAAGGCGCACCACCGAGCTTGATAAACCGCAGCAGCGAGTAGCTCATGGCAAGCGCATTAAAGTCGGTTCGATCGTGGAACTTCACCCCAGTCCGCACTGGAATCGTATAAGTCAAGCCATCCTCGCTAATTTTTGGCATTGCCGTTGCCAACTGCGGCACTAGTTCGATCGAGCCAGGTTTATAGGTATAGAGCCGTTCGATCGTGTTGTAGAGCACATTGCCCGCAAACACCTCGTAAGCATCAGCAGGATCGAGCGTGCGGATCGAACTGGTAGTGCCAATGATGATCCGACCCGCCAGACTTTTGAGATTGACCGCAGAGTCACGCGCACAGCCAAAAAGAATGCCGACCAGCATCATGCCAATCAGCAAAACCGAAACCAACCTTGAAATCGAGTACTTCATCAAACTAGCTACAGCTTACAGGTGCGCCTACTTCTTTGGGAGTGGCAAAAGAAGTACCACAGCTACAAGATTTGCTGGCGTTGGGATTACGAAAACGGAAACCGCCGCCCATCAGGTCTTCGGCATAATCGAGTTCCATACCTTGAAGTTGAGGCAGGTTCTCATTGTTAATGACGATTTTGACCCCGTTGCAATCGTATTCGTTGTCATCTGACTGCATTTGCTCGGCAAAGTCCATCACGTAGGAAAGACCAGAGCAACCACCTTTTTTAATGCCCACACGCATTGCCGCAGTTGTACTTTTCTGAGTTTGAAGGTTTTTTACCCTGCTGATTGCAGATTCTGTCAAAGTAATCATAAGTTCTATATTCCTGCTTAATTTCTATCGATTTGACCGCTAGCTTGACAAATAGTTGACAACTAACTGTCTACCAGAACAAGGGCTATACTGGCAACAGCAACGTTTGTATAACCTGCGACCTTCACAAGTTTGTACAGAGGACTAGTGAGCGGACAACGATGTACACCCAGAAGTCTGACACCTGAATCTAGAAGCAGACCAGTTTTAAAATGAAAATCGCGATGCTGTCTGATCGCATTTGCTAGTCCTGATTTCTTTTGGCAACCCATAAGTTAATTGTTTGTTTTAGTGTACTTCTTATATCTTACTCTCTAGTCAAACCTCACCCTATTTACTCATATAAAAGTCTATGCAGTTCGCCGATCGACTGAAATCTTTAGGATCTAATGTGTTTGCCGAGATGGATATCGCTAAAACCAAGGCGGTGGCGGCAGGTAGGGATTTGATCGATCTGTCGCTTGGTTCGTCGGATTTACCAACTGCACCTGTGATTTTGGCGGCAATCTCGCGATCGCTGGCAGATTCTAGTACGCATGGCTATGTTTTGTTCCGCAATACGCAAGAGTTTCGGGTGGCGGCAGCAA
>JARCMB010000346.1 GCA_030248825.1 Pseudanabaenaceae cyanobacterium MP8IB2.15
GTATCAATAACCTCGCAGCGCTGTACCGTTCGCAAGGGAGATATGCAGAAGCGGAACCTCTCCTCAAACAAGCGCTCTTATTGAGGCAAGAACTGTTAGGAGATCGCCATCCCGATGTCGCGTCCAGTCTCAACAACCTCGCAGGGCTGTACTATTCTCAAAGGAGATATGCAGAAGCGGAACCTCTCCTCAAACAAGCGCTCTTATTGAGGCAAGAACTGTTAGGAGATTGCCATCCCGATGTCGCCACCAGTCTTAACAACCTCGCATTGCTGTACTCTTCTCAAGGGAGATATGAGGAAGCAGAAATTAAAGCGCAGGAGGCACTAGCAATCCGCCTATCTGTATTAGGAGAAAAACATCCAGACACGCTAAATTCATTACTATCCGTAAAAGGCTTGCGCGTCCAAAATCTCTTGCAATGCGACCAACAAACTCTATTTGCCATTCTGGAAGCTTTAGCACCACAAGCAAACCTTCCTACTCTAGACACAGAAGCAATGCTGTACTTACTAGAAGATATTGCAACCAATCCAGAGCTTTTGCAGATACTAAAACAAGCAATGTTACAGCAAACACAAGTAATATAATGTGGTACTAACACATCGTCCATATATTCAGAATTAAAGTATTGTAATACGTTAATAGCGCGATATGCTGCAAAAGCAATGTCTGTATATACAGTAGAATAAGTTGACAATCCTGAGTTAATAAACCCATGCCATCCCCAAACACCAACCGTCGTCTTTCCCCCGCCACCCTCCAGCAAGACATCGACGCATACAACGGCTTGCAAACCATCAGCAGCTACACCACCGCCCGCCCCGAAGCCACCCCCGAAGCGATCCAAACCGCTTACACTGCCATGCTTGCCCTGCAAAGCGACGAAACTCAAAAACAAGCCATGTTCAAAGCCGCCGCCGATGCCGCACGGATGGCAGAGTGGGAATTTCACAATACCGTTTTATCAATGAAAGAAGCCGTGAAAGGACAGTTTGGCTCTGATAGCGATGCCGCAGTAGCAGTAGGTTACAAGAAAAAGTCCGAACGCAAACGTCCCGCCAAAAAACAACCCAAAGAGAGTTAAGTAGAGCGATCGAGATTTCCGAAAAAGTCTAGGATAGAAACCCGCCTAACTCGATCTCGATCGATAAAAATTATGCCCTCAAGCTAGAGTCGATGGAGAAGTCATAGATGGGCAAATACGAAAAATTCAGGCAAAAACTACTTGACGGTGAAAGCGATAACAGTATTGATTTTGCTACCCTATGTCAATTTTTACAGCGACTTGGTTTTAACGAAAGGATTAACGGCGGTCATCATATTTTCTACAAGGATGGCGTTGCTGAAATTCTTAACTTACAATCAAAACAAGGCAAGGCCAAAGCATATCAAGTCAAGCAAGTTAGAACCGCTATCCTTAAATACAAACTCAAAGAAAACAATGCCGATTAAATACGAACTGATCGTTTATTGGAGCGAAGCAGATAACGCCTTCCTTGTCGAAGTCCCCGAACTTCAAGGATGCATGGCAGATGGTCAAACCTATGCTGAAGCTGTAGCCAACGTCGAAGTTGCGATCCAAGAATGGATAGAAACTGCACAAATACTCGATCGACCCATTCCCAATCCAAAAGGAAGACTGATGTATGCTTGAACAATAAAAACCATGAAAACTAATTTCCCAAAACTCCCACAAACCGTAGACTTGCAGCAAGAAGCCGTTGAAGTCTTAACGCAACACATGGGCATTGCCAAAACCGCCATCTTTATGAGCGATACCTTCTGGAAACCCACCGACTATCTAGAAATCAAAGATCGACTCTTTGGTGATGAAACAGTTGAGAGTATTTACGAAAAAGTAATCGAATGGAAGGAGCAAAATCGCCAACCGTAATACAATACCAAAGCTACCCAGAGTTGGCTACCATCGATCGAGGAAAAGAGTAAAAGGAAAAATGGGAATTTTGGCGTTGGTTTCGTTGAGGCTATCCTAGGGATCAGGATTGAGAATATTAAAGCATTCTCCAGATCGCAGCATGAGATTTCTAGTCGATGCCCAACTTCCACTACGCCTCGCGAAACTCCTGCAAACCGAAGACTACGATACTATTCACACGAGAAACTTGACCGCCCAAAAACACATCAGATACAGAAATCAACAACCTTTCCATAGAGCAACAACGCATCGTCATTACCAAAGATTCTGATTTAATTTTGCTCACTTAACCTGACAACTAACGAGAATTACTGAGATATTATCGTGACCATTCAGGCGATTACCGAGGTCAATCAGGGCTTTTACACCTGCGCTTAGATCGGCATCGGCTGCTAACAGTGGTGAGAGATGAGTTTGCCAGTTTTGCTCGACCACATCGTTGTCACACAGACCGTCGGAACACAACAAAAATAAGGTGGACTCCGTAAGTGAGAAGAAATCGATCGAAGGCTTAATTTGAAAACTCGGATTGGGACCTAATGCCTGTGTCAGTTGGTGAGCATCGGGGCGAGAGTTGGCAATTTCGGCTTCTACGCCTCGATCGATCAGTCGAGTGGCAACTTCATGATCGCGGGTGATTTGCTCTAACTTGTCGCGGGTGATTTGATAAATACGGCTGTCTCCCACATGCGCGATCGACACTGAAGTATTGTGAATTGCCAGAACTACGGCAGTAGTACCCATTCTTCCTGCATCGCGCCGCATTTCTGCTTCGTTGAGATCGAAGATCGAGTCGTTAGCGAGCTGGATAATCTCTTGGAGCTTCTGTTCGCCAGGCAGACCATCTTGCCAGAACGGCTCGAATTGTTCGGTAATTTTGGCAATCGCTGTGGCACTGGCAATTTCTCCACTCGCATGTCCGCCCATGCCATCACAGACCACAAATAGCCCTCGATCGATTTTGACGATTCCCTGACTGGGAGTTTGAATTGTGGTTTGTTGTCCATAAATAAAGAAATCATCTTCGTTGTGATCTCGCTCTAAACCCACGTCAGTCATTCCTGCATAGTTAAAGCCGATCAGGTGAAACTCTTGTGCTGGACTTTCTGGAGTCTCAATCTCAGGAGTCTCAATCTCAGGAACAGGATCGACAGTCTCACTTGGTTTAGTTCGATCGATGTCTCGATCGATTCGATCGATGTCTCGATCGAAGATTTGGTCGAGGTCTTGAGTAGGGATATTTGTGTCGATCGATCGATCGATCGTAGGCTCGACTGGATTTTCGGTTTCGGCATCTAGCTGTGGATCTATGGCTGGATCTATAGCTAGATCTGTAGCTTCAGCCAGAGAATTGCCGCAGTTTTGACAGAATTTGTTGCTATCAGGATTAGCAAAACCACATTGGGGACAAGTAATCATAAAGTTCGCGATCGAATTGCCAAACATCTGTATACGCTGCGCCTCTATCGTATCTCAAGTTTGGCAGAAATCTTCCTCACGCTCTTGGAGTAGACTATTAGGGTATTTGCAGGATCGTCAAGCATGAATTTCGACCTGAGAGTTTGCATTGAGAAGATCGTAGACCTAGTGGCAGCACAGGCTCACCTCAAAGAACTGGAATTAAATTTTCTGATCGGTGATCCAACCCCCACAAATCTAGAAGGCGATCTGGTCAGACTGAACCAGATACTCACCATTTTGCTGACAAATGCGGTCAAATTCACGCGGACAGGTGAGATTATCGTGACTGCCAATTTGAAAGCTGAAACAGATAGCACGGCCACAATTCTGTTCGCGGTCAGCGATACAGGTTTAGGATTTTCTAAAAGCTTAGCCCACGAATTATCTGTATTTTTTGCTCAACCAGATACGGTGATCGCCAAAGATCGGTTTCCAGGCATGGATCTAGCCGTGTGTCGGAGTTCGATCGAAATGATGGCAGGTGAAATCTGGTTAGATACCGAAGAAGGCAAAGGCTCGACCTTCTGGTTTGCGATCGGATTTGCCAAACAAGTTTCGATCCGATCGACTGATGCCAACCAAATCACGCCAGCGATCGATCTGCAAGGATTACGCCTATTGGTAGTGTCCGAGACCGATACAACTCGCAGCATGATTCGTCGGCAAGCAGCCCTATGGCAAATTTCTCGGATTGATGAAGCGATTAACGCCACAATCGCGATTAATGCCCTTAGTCGGGCAGCAGCATCTGGCAATCCCTACGACATTGCTTTGCTCGATCAGAAAATGTCGGCTTTGAGTGGGGAAGTTCTCGGCATGACGATCAGATCTGAGCCAGAGTTAAATCATACAAAGCTTGTGATCATGACGTTTATCCACCAGCAAAGTATCGCCGCAGGTTTGCTCGAAAAGGGGTTTGCCGCCAATCTGGTTAAGCCAATCAAGCCTTTAACCCTCTTGCACGCGCTTCTAGAGGCAGGAGCAACTTTACGATCGACTCAAACTTTCGATCGAAGTTTAGATGATGCCGACTCAACCAAAACTAGCAACATCCCAGACCACGAATCCGCTCAGGCTCTGGATATCAAGCATCTGATCCGAATTTGCGAGGGCAATTACGAGGTGATGACCAAGATGCTCGATCAGTTTTTAGAGGATGTACCAACCAAAATTTTAATGATGCGCCAAGCGATCGAACAAAATGACTTTTTTAGCATGAGACAGAATGCTCATTCGCTGAAGGGCTCCAGTGCCACGATTGGCGTTAACTCCCTAGAAATTGGGGCTAAAACCCTAGAACAACAGGCATCAGATCATGACATAAGCAATAGTTTAGGAGTGCTAGAAGGTTTAGAGGCAGTCTTGAATCAGTTGCAGCAGCAACACGGTCTAATTTTGCGCCAAATTGAGGCTCAAATGTCTGAGCAAAACACCACCAACCAAGAGGTCGATCGAGTAACTAATGACGACCGCCAAAATCGCTCAATAAATATTTTGCTGGTTGATGACGATCGAATGACTCTCACTTGGTTGACAGACAGCCTCAAAAATATCGACAACTATTCGCTCTCCACCGCCCTCAATGGCGAATCCGCCTGGAATCTGCTCTCCACTCAGACCTTTGACATCATCATCAGCGACTGGTCAATGCCAGACATGGCGGGAATTGTGTTATGCCAAAGGTTAAAGTTCTGTCCACACTTGCCTTCAGCCAAAGCCATTTTCTTGTTGTTGACTGCATTTTCTAATCCTGAATATCAAAAAATCGCCCATGATGTGGGAGTGGATGACTTCATTGTCAAACCTGTGAATCCAGAGGACTTACGGGCTAAGATTGACTTCTGGACAGACACGAGAGAGTGAAGATGAGTCTAGACATACAATCTTTGTGGGTACAAATAGGTGCGGTCGCTTTATGGTTAGGGCTTGTGCTTCTGATCGCTCAAATCTTACATCGTCTCCACTCCGATCCTGAAATAGTCCGAAAAGTTGTGCATATTGGTACAGGTCAGGTGATATTGCTAGCTTGGTGGTTGCATCTCCCTTTGTGGCTATGCTTGGGCTTTTCTGTGGTCTTTAGTTCGATCGCTTTTCTCTCTTATCGCATCCCGATTTTACCGATGCTGAATGGCGTAGGACGAAAAACCCTAGGCGTGTTTTACTACGCGGTTAGCATTGGTTGTCTGGTGGGGTGGTTCTGGAGCATTGACTTACCTCAATACGCGGCGGTGGGGATTTTAGTCATGTCATGGGGTGATGGTTTTGCCGCCTTGGTAGGACAACGATGGGGTAAACACGGTTACGAATTGATGGGTAATAAAAAATCATGGGAGGGTTCGATCGCGATGCTGGTTGTGAGCTATATCGTCACTTTAATAATTCTGACAATAGCAACGCCTAATTTTTCGATCGACTTGAGCAACTTGATCATTTCTCTACCTGTGTCGATCGTGGCAACTGGACTCGAAGCTGTTTCGCCTGGCGGTACTGATAATTTAACTGTGCCACTCTCTAGTGCGGCTTTATGTTACGGGCTGAGTTTACTTGTTTAAAAGTTCAGGATTTGAGCATTTTAATTTACTAAGTTTTGTAAATAGAAAGCAATAGGTTTAGTTGTAAAAATTCATCTTTCACGGCATTTGCAACTAAAGGTAAACAAATATTACAAAAGCTATCCATGCTTGTAAAAGAATTATTGAGATATTCGATCTAGCTAAATGTCTGCTGTAATTTATTAAGAGTATAAACTCATTTAATTTAGATTAATTCTTAAAAACTATGTATAGAAATACGACTAAAGATCCAGTTGTTGCTGCCGTTACTGCTGCGATTGGGGCAGGTTGTGTCGCTGGGTTTTGCGTTAGTCAAGGACAAAGCGTAATTGTCGGAATTGCGATCACTGCTTTTGCAACTGTATCAGCATTGCTAATTGATAAGATCTTTCTCAAGTAATTTAAATAATTTTGTTCAGATTTTTAGAGCATTCTAAAGACATATCTAAAAATACATTTTCATCTATTCATTTAGTTAAGCAAAATCAAAATTGTATAATTAAAAACGGCTTTGAATTACACTCGTAGTTCAAAGCTATTTTGTCGATCGCTGTCTAGCAAATCAAGAAATTAAATGGATAAAAAGTACGTCATGTGGGGTTCCTATTGCGACAACGTATTAGAAAAACGCGCTCCTTACCGTCAAGCTCATCTCGATAACTTGAAAATTCTCAAAGAAGCTGGCAAAGTTTTCACAATTGGGCCGACTCAAGATCTAACAAAAATTTTTGGCGTATATATTGCCCCAGACGAAGCATCAGTTCGAGATCTAATCGAATCCGATCCCTATTGGCAAAACCAGATCTGGACAGATTATGAAGTGTTTGAATGGATTCAGGCTTTTTGAAGAAGTAAAGCTTTGGTTCTTCGAGCGATCGCCCGTTTAGTCAAAATTCCTTGCGAAGGATTGAACAGTAGAGCTAACAGGAAAAAACTGAAATAATTAGCACAATCGCACTGCCAGAAGGCACGTTTTGATAATAACTAATGTACATCCCACTCACACTTGCAGTCACACCAATAATTGCACCTAGCCCCATCATCAAATGTAGTTCTTTTACCAACAGATAAGCAGTCGCGGCGGGAGCAGTTAAAAGCGAAACCACTAAAACTACTCCTACCGACTGCATACTAGCGATAATCGTCAATGTAATCCCTGCCATCAAGCCAAAATGGATGAAATGGACAGGTAGACCCATAGCCCTTGTGGCGAGAGGATCAAAGCAATAGAATAGTAACTCTCGATAAAAGACGGCAACTGAGATTAAAACCACGACCGCAATGATTAAAGTCCGCCACAAATCGGCACTGGTTACGCCCAAAATATCGCCAAACAGAAAGCTATGGAGGTCTAATTTACTTTTGAGAATGGTAATTAATAGTACCCCAGATGCTAGAAAACCCGAAAACACCAAAGCCATGGCTGTATCGATTTTGACTTTGGAATGTGCTTGAATTGGCGTAAGATAAACTGCCAGAGGAAAACCAGTATAGAAATAAGTTCAGCCATGAGTGACGTAAAACAAGAGCTACTAACGCTTGCCGTTGATGTTGGTGGCAGTGGCATTAAAGTGATGGTTTTAGATGGTAATGGCACTCCCATAGGCGATCGAGTACGGATTGAAACACCCCGTCCTGCCAAGCCTAAATTAGTGATTGAAGCGATCGCCGCGCTTGCCGATGGTCAAATTGTCAGTGGTTACGGATTCGATCGAATATCAGTAGGATTTCCTGGGGTTGTGAGAAACGGCATCACCGCCCGCGCTGTCAATCTCGATCCTGATTGGGATGGTTTCGATCTCGGCAGTGTGTTATCTCAACGATTGGGGAAACCCGTACGGATTGCCAATGATGCCGATGTTCAAGGTTTAGGCGCAATCTCTGGACTGGGAGTAGAATTGGTGATCACCTTGGGAACTGGTTTTGGGTCAGCAGTTTTTGTCAATAATCGACTCGTACCTAATCTGGAATTAGGACATCACAAATTCAGTGGTGGTAAAACTTATGAAGAACGGTTAGGTAATGCTGCATTAGAAAAAGTCGGAGCGAAAACATGGAATCGGCGGTTAGTGAAGGCAATCACATCGCTCTCTAGCCTGTTCAACTATGACTGTCTCTACATTGGTGGTGGCAATTCCAAAGTCATTACGCTAAAATTGCCTGAAAATGTCAAAATCGTATCAAATGTCTCAGGTTTATTGGGAGGAATTAGATTATGGCAAGATTAATCAGATACTCAGTAGCGACATTTTCTGCGATCCTCCTGACCGCAGGCTTGCCGTGGCAAGTTCAAGCGCAAGAGACTAAATTGCATCAAGATTCTACTCAAACAACATTGAGTCCATCCGATGCTTTCTCCACAACATTAAGTTCGCCCAATTTCTCGCTCACTACCTTAAGTTCACCAGATCCCGTTCCGATCGCGATTCCTTCTGGCTATACATCCGCTCCAGCTTCTTCAGGATATATTTCTGAGCCTACGACTTCTGGCTACAACCCTACAGCAATTCCATCTGGCTATGTGCCAACCGCGATTCCTTTTGGCTATACCCCGACTTCCATTCCAACATCGTTTCCCGCATCAGTTTTAGGTGAACAGTAGATCCGTCCTAAAATCGAACCTTTAGGCATAGATTGCGCGATCGAAAGGATGATTGGTGTAGCTCCATATTTGCCCAAGCCACTACTTTGTCCTAACTCAGTCTGAAGCGACCGCCACATTAAAGGTAAGCTAATTCCTGCCCAAGTAATCTGAGACAGGCTAGATTCCCATCCTAAAGCTGCTAAGAACAGAGAATTAATCACGATCGAACTACACCAGAGCCAGAGTCGAGTTAAGTTCTGTCCGCGACCCCAAACTGTCAGGATCGCGACATCAATACCGCTACTAATTGCCATATCCAGCCAGATCGAAGGGGAAACTATCAGCGCGATCGACTTACAGGTAAACATAATCGCCGCCGATGTTTGCAAAGGGGGCAAGCTAGCCAACTGATTTTGGGATACAGATTGTTGGATTTGAGCGAGAGCCCGCAACACATTCACAGCTAAGAGGGCTTTACCTTCACGATTTAAGATGTCCAATATCTTGAGCTTCAAGTCCTGAATTTGTGGCTCTGGCTGCTCCCAAACTTCTTGAATATTTGTGTTGTCGGCAGATTGGATACGAACTCTAACGGCATTGGGCTGAGCCGCAGTTAGGATAATCCGATCGTCTAAAATCGCTTGCCGTGCTGCCTCTACTCTGATCGCAGCGAGAATTTGTGCTCGATCGAATTCAGGATAAAGATCGATTTTATTCAACACTAACAGCACAGGTTTACAACTCAGACGCAATTGAGCCAACGCCTCTTGTTCCAACCGATTCATGTCACCTGCAATCACAAATAGAATTAGATCGGCTTGATTGGCGATCGATTTCGCCATTGCCGCACTCTTTTCGCCATCAACCTTATCCAATCCAGGCGTATCGATCAGTTTAATTTGGATTTTGGATGTCGGATTTTGAATCGTAGTCACCGAGAGATTTTGCCCCCGATCATCGACAGTTGATAACTGTTCACCATTTCCTGACAGAGCTTTAATCACCGCAGTTTTGCCGCGTGAGACTAACCCAAAAGCCGCAATCTCAAAGACGCGCTGTTCCAGTTTTTGTTGGAGGGCATCGATCGATCCTATTTCTAGATCGGTGAGCTTATGTTTAGCCCGATATTGAGCGAGTCGATCGCTAGCTAATTCTAAATAATCCACAGCTTAGCCACCAAATTTACCAAGATTAATTATAAATCGGTACGACAAATCGATCGAGTCCTTGTGATCTTTCCCGAACCTAAGTATTCAATTGCTGGGCAGGTGTAAAAAACTGGCGACTGAGGGCTTGGGTAACTAGGAGAGTAGAAATTAAGTTGGCAGCCGTAATCGCAAATAAAATTACTAATTGATAGCGCACGGCTAAAAGCGGCGATACACCTCCCAAAATCTGACCAGTCATCATGCCTGGGAGAGTCACCACACCCACAACCATCATTGTATTGAGGCTGGGAATCATTGCGGCTTTGATCGCTTCGGTGCGGTAAGTTTCGATCGACTGTTGGGGAGTTGCGCCCAAACAGAGATGTGTCTCGATTTCTTTGGCTTTATTCGTAATCGAACTAGTCAGTCTTTCCGCCGCGATCGATACGCCATTCATCGCATTTCCCAAGACCATCCCAGCGATCGGGATTAAATATCGAGGTGATTGCCAATCATCGGGCTGAACCACAATCAAAGTGACATAAGCCAAAATCAACACCGTACCAACCAATATTGATCCAAACACGATCGGGAGAGCAAAGGCGACTTTTTTGCCAATCCGATTTTTGGCTTCGCGGGCGGCAACTAAACTCATTAACCCGATTAAACCTGCGACTGCGACAGGTTGTTTGAGGTCAAAGATAGCATCCAGCAAGTAACCCACCACTGCCAACTGCACCACACTCCGCACTGTAGCGATCGCCAGACTGCCAGCAATACCAAGTTTTTGCCAGAGCGCGAGGCAAATCGAGATCGCCATCAACCCAACTGCCCAGAGCATTTTAACGAGATCGATTTCAATCGGTGGAGTCATATGGCAATATACCTTGGTAAATCTGACTTAATCGATCGAAGTTAGCTTTGATTCCATGCAATGACTCGTAATCTTGACGAGCTTGCCGACCGATTTGTGACATCTCTTGGGGATGAGTGCCTGCCCATTGCAAACGTTCAACCCAAGCATCAATTCGATCGTGCGGAATCA
>JARCMB010000347.1 GCA_030248825.1 Pseudanabaenaceae cyanobacterium MP8IB2.15
CGATCGAAGGCAGTGAGAGCTTCTTGGTAACGATTAAGTTGAAATAGAGCTATCCCCTTGAAATACCACATTGGAAAAGAATCCGCCCTGAGTTGAATCGCTCGATCGTAAGCCTCGATCGCTTGTTCGTATTGTCCTGATGCTGCCAGCTTGATACCGTTGCTATACCAAGTGAGATGTTCGCCTGTAATGTCCTGAGGTTTTCTGATTCTGGCAAGTGCGATCTGTTTAGAAATATCGTATGCCGCGATCGAATCTTGAAACGGGCGATTGAGTTTGGAGAGCGTAATTCCCTTGTAATACCAAGCAGGCTCAAAGATCGGCTCAATCTGGAGCGACTGAGTATAAGAAGCAAGCGCATCTTCGTGTTTTTGTAGATCGGCCAGTGCCGTGCCACGATTAAACCACCACAGGTAATAATCTTTACGCTCAATTTTACGTTTCGAGCTATTCAGAGCCAACTTTCCTGGTGGAATAGCAATTGCCTTGTCATAAGAACTAATCGCGGCATCGAACTGTTTTAACCTTGCCAATGCCACGCCGCGACCGTTCCACACTTCAGGATCGTTAGGATTGATTTGGTTCGCTCGATCGAAGCAATCGATCGCATCAAGATATCTTGCCTCAGTTAATAACTTAGAACCTCTAGTTTTATAGTTCCCTGCGTGTTTAGGTAAAGAACCCAGATCGCAACTGGTTGAGATATTGGAGTTGATTTGAGCGAGGGTTTGAGTAAGAGTTGGTGCAGCAAGAGTTATTGGTTGAACCAGCAGTAAGCTCCAACCAATGATTACTCCCGCTTCGATCGACTGAACTGATTTTTGCCAAAACTTTATGTTCACAAAATTTCTTGCTATTGATTAGAGACCTAGTTCCCTTTCAATTATGCGATACATTTAACCGATCGAATTTCCATGACATCAGAAACGTAACAGGTCCCGCCAAATTTATTCAGAATCGGTCTGATATGTCCTACCACAGACTCGATCTGCTCTGGCATACAAAAAGCAATAATGTAAGCGTTATCATCCAGCATCATGTCCAAATCTTCATTGGTTTCTCTCAAACCTTTAGCCGAAACATTGCGAATCACGGCATGGCCGTGGATACCAGAATGTTCTAAACTATCTAAAATTTTAGGGAGTTCAACCGAATTGACAATGATTTCAATTTTTTTCACGATATTCATATAATTATGTCCAAAATAAGTTGATTACATATAGATAGAGTGGAATTCCCACAATAATATTGAACGGAAATGTGACGGCAAGAGCAGTAGAAATATACAGACTGGGATTTGCTTCAGGCACGGTTAGTCGCATCGCGGCGGGAACTGCAATATAGGAAGCACTGGCACACAGCACGGCGAACAAAAGAGCATTACCCACACCCATACCAATAAATTTGGCGATTGCTAATCCAATCCCAGCATTGACAACGGGAATTAGGATGGCAAATCCAATTAGAAAGAATCCAGTTTTTTGCAAATCTTTAATTCTTTTTGCCGCAACTAATCCCATATCTAGTAAAAAGAAAGTCAGAACGCCGTAGAATAATCCTTGAGTAAAGGGTTCTAAAACTTGCCAACCATGTTCTCCAGTTAAAACTCCAATCAGCAGGCTACCGACTAGCAAAAAGACAGAACTATTCAAAAAGGCCTCTCGCAACACTTCAGACCAAGAAAAATCTCGATCGCCTTGTTCTTTAGCAAATAAATTTACGAGAATGAGACCGACAATGATCGCTGGGGATTCCATCAAGGCAAGGGCTGCTACCATATAGCCATCAAAATCAATCCCAAGTTCGCTGAGGAATGCACCTGCTGTGATGAATGTGACTGCACTGATCGAGCCATAGGTGGCAGCAATCGCGGCGGCATCGTAGGTATCGAGCTTGAGCTTAAGGACAAAAAAAGTATAAACTGGGACAAAGCAAGCCATTAACACTGCGGCTAACATCGTCATCAGCACTTCTTGGGTAATGCCACTTTTAATCAGCTCTACTCCTCCTTTGAACCCGATCGCAAATAGCAAGTAAAGCGAGAAAAGTTTGGGGATCGGGGCAGGAATTTCTAAGTCGGATTTGACAAGAACCGCAGTCATGCCTAAGAAAAAAAATAAAATTGGCGGATTTAGGATATTGGATACGATTAAACTTATATCCATGTGCATCCCTCCTTGTCTTGATCGGACTGAAGATGACGAAAAATTTGCATTGTAAAAAATATTTAACTATTAAGTTGTTCAGATGTAGCTATCTTATCTGAATTAGGTAGCAAGGAACTAACGTCTCTGCTCAGTGCTGCTTATATTGTTCACTCTACTTTTTCTTGTTTACAATTTTCGGTTTTAGTCAACTTGCAGGGCGCACGACTTGAATCAACTTAGGCGGTTTCTAGTAAAAAAATTACCTATTCCGAAGCCCCTAAATCCCCAATTCTGGGGACTTTGATTTTCAGAACCACCAGAATTGCGATGCACTGAGCTTGTCGAAGTGGGGGCAGGGAGCTGGGTAGATTCTTTAAAGCAAATCTCCTTACCTGCCCGATGATAGCGAATCGCACTCATGGCAAAGCAACTTTTAGCCAATCAAAGATTTGCCCTAGAGAGAGTTGCACGGCACTGGCGAAATTGGGAACGAGGAGGATGGTTTCGGGACTATCGATCGCTAGCGGTTGTTGTTGGGGCTGATAGATCATCACAAGTCGTTCGGCGGGATCGATCAGCCATCCCATTTGCGTCCCATGATTGAGGCAGTGCAAAATGTTGAGTGTGACGCGGGTAGCTGACTGTCCAGAACTGAGGATTTCGATTGTCCAGTCAGGAGGCAAGTTAAAATTACTAGCGATCGTTCGATCGGGGAGAGTGGGAATGTTTGACCAAGTGAAGACCGCAAGATCTGGAACGATCGATCGATCTCCAAAATTACAGCGCAGTTCGGGGAATGCCCAAGCAATCCGTTGGGTTTTGATCAGGGCATTGATCGCGGTGAGAAGCTCTCCTTGGATAGTGCTGTGTTCGCCTTTAGGTATAACTTTTTGGCTAATTTCTCCGTTAATAAATTCACTTGCTGGCTCAGTTTCTGGTAATTTGAGAAACTCGTCTAAAGTAATCGATCGAGATGCAGTTTGAACCATGACTTATTCCTCCAACGATCCTAGTTTTTGTAATCTCGCAGTTCGACCTGCTTTGATCTTTTCACTATGTAACCAAGTATGATTAATAGATTCTACATTAGCAATTAAGAGTTGACTTTGCTCAACTGAACTCTATGCCTAGTTATATCGAATGGAATCAAGCATTAATTAATTATTTTACAAGTACTGCCCCAAAAGGTTCGAGAATATATCTAAGCGTAGATGATGATGTATTAGAACGCATTGGCAAGAAATTTAATTCAGTGCCATATGGTAACAGTTGGCGTAAAGATTTTTGCCTAGCAGTAAGGCAAGAGCTTAGTGTGTTTGGAACTGGCAATGAAATAGATTTAACTAAAATTAAAGATTCAGTTCACCAAACTCCAC
>JARCMB010000348.1 GCA_030248825.1 Pseudanabaenaceae cyanobacterium MP8IB2.15
CAGGGCGATCGGGGTGGTTTATTCTTTGAATTAAGGCAGAGAAAAAGCTGTTCAGGGTTAAACCACATATGTGCGGGATAAGTCGGCTAGGAAGAGTATTGTACCGCATCTGCGACACAATTATAAGATTTATCGGCAGCACAGTAACTAATCTGCAAAAGCTCAAAGCTTCTCGTATGGGATGCTTCGATAAATCTAGTCGTTGCAACTGACGCGAATTTAAAATTGTTTGCTTCGTTAACAGGCGATCGCGCGCAGTTGAACTAAATCGTTAGGCAGATAAGCTTCGTTTCAAAATGGATGAAGTTTGTTGTTTGACTACGAAGAGTAAATAAAGAAACAAGGCATGGAGGCAATTACATGGGACAAATTCAAGGAATAGTTCTCCCCGATAACCTCGGAGACAGTTTGGGAGGAACACCTGAAGAAGCTGCAAAGATCTTTATGAAAGCTGCTAGTCAAGGGCTTGCTCAGGTCATGGTTAATGCGCTTGTTCAGGCAGTAGGTGAGTCAGTTGGTGGTGGTGCTGCTCCTGACTGGACTAAACTGGTGAAGGGTTTGGCAGTCAAGCTAGATTGGGAAACCCCTCCGAATACAACCGTTCAAACAGTCATAGCCTTTGCTAATACCGAGGATAGTCCGGCTCTGGGCGGTGTCTCTTTCTCTGTCGGGATCTCGGGAACTTTATAGGATTGAGTAGTCCTTTGCTTATATGATTACCTAGAGTATCTCCTTGTCGATATGAGATACTCTCAGGTTTCTTCAAGTTAAGTTATCAATAGGAAGATCAACAGTGCCGTTACGAGTGATTAGTGGGAAAAACATTGTAATTGCAGCACCTGCCCTTGGAGGCGCAACTACGATTACAAATATACCTTTACTTAAGCAGGAACAGACACAATGGTGCTGGGCAACAGCTATGCAAATGGTCTTTCAAAAGTATAGCGATCTTACAACTCAACAATGCGATTTTTCTAATGCCGCATTTGGTAACATTGGATGTTGTACGACACCATCAAGTTCTTTATGTAATCAGCCTCTTTCAATTATAAGAATTTCTCCTGAGTGGGAAAAATATGGATTCAGTGCTGTATTTGTTAATGGCTCAATTGAATTTTCAGATTTGCAGAGCGATATTAATAACGATTGTCCAGTTGAAATTGGATTCAAATGGAAGGGAGGCGGAGGTCATGCCGTTCTCGCTGTAGGCTGGGATATAATTGACTCAGTTCCACAAGTTTTTATTTACGATCCTTGGCGTGGGAACCTAACGATTCCATATGAAAAGGTTAAATCAGCCTATGGAGAAGGGGATTGGAAATGGTCATGGCGTAATATCAAGAAATGAAAGGAGAATGCTTTATGGCAACTTTTAAGACCTTACCGGATGATGTAGTAGCCTATCTTCAAACTAAAGTTGGATTGAGTCTGCCACGAACTATTGATGCTCTTGGTTTGGCTGAGACATCAAAGGTGACTTTGAATGAAAACGTTGATGTTTGGCAACTTCCTTCTAATTTAGTGGCTGAACCAAGTAATGATCTGAATCTTTTGGCTAAGCCGACTGGAGAGTGGCACCTTCAAGTAAAATCTGAAGATATTCCTGTAGCTTATGCTCGATGTGGTCCTCTTGGCTTTGCTCCTACTGATTGGTCAGTTGATGCTCCTACTGACCAATCAGTTGATGCTCCTACTGATTGGTCAGTTGATGGTGTTTTTCAATCAGATCTAGCTCAAAAGATTGATCAAGCTATGGCTTGGATAGATTCTAACTTTCAGAACGAGAATATCTTAGTCAGGTTATTGGTCTCTCCAGCATATCAGCTTCATGCTTTTTGGTTAATTGACCAAGATGAACCTAGTCAGCAAACAATTGTTATTGTTGATGCTCCAGATGAGTATCTTTTTCAAAAACCACCACAAACATATAGTCCTCAACAATTTCTTGATTCCTTACGCTCTGTGCGACATGTAGAAGGAATCTTTTGAATTAACGCATCTATTACTCTAACTAAAAACATTTCTTCATAAGCATTTTAGGTATCCGCTCAATAAATCGGGGTAGACTACCGTATTGGGAACGATTTTGCGATGCTTGAGGCTCGTCAGTGAGCGATTTCCCCCGATTTATTGAGCGGATACCATTTTAGAACAAAAGGTGATACACAAGCTTTGTTGGAGCCGATGGCAATACCTCTCGCTCAACAATGGAAATCAGACCATCCTGCTGCACAATCAGACTTGCAATCAGACTTTGATGATTGCGTTACAGTTGTAGCTTCTGGGCTTGTAGCAGCAGGAGCTGCGATAGGTTCTTCAGCAGCAGGAGTAGGGGCAATTATTGGGGCAGCTATTGGAGCAGGCGCGGGAATTCCTGCTGCGAGACTCGCCTGTAGGCGCATTTTGGAGTAAGCTCTTCCAAATTTCTCCTTTCGGGTATTGTAAATTTCTGATTGGGAAGAAAAGACTATTCAAAAGCATGATCTTAGAAGAGAAATTGAAGCGCAGGTAGACCACCTAACACTTCGTTGGAGCCGACCGTATGAGAGTCCTCTGTTGCTAAATACTTTACAACTACTTTTTTAGTTGCTGCTTTCGCGCCAAAAACCGTGCAAAAATTCGCAGAACGTGCGTAAGTAAAGTTGAGTTGGATAGACGATCGAAGCAGCCGAGTTGCTTGTAAAATCTGTTGTTACCAATGCTCGCAACTCGGCATTTTTAATCTTTCATTTTCCTCAACGATCGCCCTAATAAAACTCCATCAGCCCGATCGCCCGCAACGCCAAACTGCTAGCTATTAGAGTAGCGACGCACCTCATCACGCCTTCACCCCCTCACCAAATAACGGGAAATGAAGGTTGCAGGTGCGATCGCTCTTTCCTCTCGATCGACTTATCAATTTACATTGAATGTAGATAGTCTACGCGCTAACACCTACAGCTTGTCCTATCATCACTGTAGGTAAGATAGCTAAGACTTTGGGTGCTAAAGGCTTCAAGTCTGCCAGTCGATTAGAGGGTGCTTGCAAAACAACCACAGCAATGTTGAACTGTTGTAGATTTTGCTGAAACGATAGATTGCGATCGACTGTGATGAACACATCAAACTCCGCTTCTGCAAGGGCAAGAAGTTGACCATTTTTTACCCCTGCCCACCCCATCTGAGGAACCGTTTTCACCTCGCAGCCCACAAACTCCCTTGCCAGTTTGCGATCGATACACTCATCCAATAGGAGTTTCATGCTACGCCACCATACCAACAAGCCGTTTTCCAGCCTCTTCAAGCAAGGCGATGACTTGCTCTCTTGTCACAGTGGGAAATCCATCCAAGAAATCGTCTATGGATTCTCCTGCTTTGAGGTAGTCCAGAAGCGTCTGCACGGGAACCCTAGTTCCAGCAAAAACTGGAGTGCCACCCATAATCTCAGGGGATGCGCTAATAATTGAGAAGTCTGTAATCATAAGTCTTCGACCTCCTGGTTTCATACTTAACAGTTTATCAATTCTTGAGGGTTTAGCATTGATACTGCACGCCCATTATTTTAGCGAACAATTATCTGACTGTTGTACGGGCGATCGCACCTCACTCCTTCATTCCCTCACCAAATAACGGGAAATGAAGGTTGCAGGTGCGATCGCTCTTGAATTTACCGACTTACAAATCTCCAAGCTAAAATAAAGGGGCTAAGTCGCAGCGAGCTCAAACTTATGACAATTCGGCAACCCCAATACAGTAAACAAGACTTTGCTCGACGGGGTGATGAGATATATGAATCTCAGGTGCGCCTCAAAGTTGAGGAAGGCAATCATGGCAAAATTGTGGCAATCGATCTCGAAACTGGAGACTTTGAAGTTGATGCAAGTGAAATTGTTGCTTGCGATCGCCTCGAAACCCGTCACCCAGATGCTCAAATTTGGATTGTCCGCATTGGTTCCCGCTACGTTCGTCGATTTGGCGGGCGCACCCGGAGAACCGCATGATTACCGGAGTGGTTAATGCGGAGTTTGAACCAATCATTCCACTGTCAATTCGCCAATCTGATGGCAAAGTCTTCACACAAGATGCGATCGTAGACACAGGATTCAATGGTTGGCTTTCACTGCCTCCCGATTTGATTGCTGAGTTGAAATTGAGATGGAAAAGACGAGGACGGGCAATTCTGGGAGACGGCAGTGAGTGCATTTTCGACATCTACCAAGCAGTTGTAGATTGGGATGGGACACTGCTGACAATCCCAGTAGATGAGGCTGATTCAGAACCACTCGTGGGAATGTCTCTGATGGAAGGCTATCAGCTAACGATGCAAGTCTTTGAAGGCGGTCATGTTGAACTTCGCAAAGTCAACCCGGTCTAACCATCCCGTTGCACACTGACAGTATAAAGTTTCTTCATTGAGTC
>JARCMB010000349.1 GCA_030248825.1 Pseudanabaenaceae cyanobacterium MP8IB2.15
CCCACCGAGATTGTGCGGCATACCGTGCGCGAAAAGCAACGCAGTATTGCCAAATTATTGAGGCAATTTGAACAAGCTCATCCCATGCCTGATGTTGGGATCGAGCATAACCTACACTTACCGCTAACTTGGGAAGCTGAAGCGATCCAAGAGCAGTTAACCGAAGAAGTGAGGATGTGGTGGCGCACTGATGAACTAAATCAGACTCGACCAACGGTGCTAGATGAAGCCGATTATGCCCTGCACTATTTTCAAGAAGTTCTGTTTGACGCGATTCCCAGTTTGTACGATCGACTAGCGAGATCGATCGAAGCCTCATTTCCGCATCTGAAGCCACCCAAGTATAATTTTTGCAAGTTTGGCTCTTGGGTCGGTTCCGATCGCGATGGCAATCCCTCAGTCACACCAGAGATCACATGGCAAACTGCCTGCTATCAGCGCAGCTTGGTACTGGAAAAATATATTAGTTCAGTCGCCAAACTGGGGAGTTTGCTGTCACTATCACAGCACTGGACAGATGTATCACAAGATTTGCTCAACTCTTTGGGTTTAGATCAAGCGCAGATGCCTAAGATCTATGACCAGTTTTCGGTCAAGTTTCGCCAAGAACCCTATCGCCTCAAGTTAGCTTATATTCGTCAACGGCTCGAAAATACACATGAGCGCAACCAGCAAGTGCGGGCTTTGGGTTGGCAAGCCTCAGAACACGCACCTGAGACCAAAGACCACAGTTTGCTCTACAAAACAGATGCTGATTTTCTTGCGGAGTTGCGCCTAATTCAGCGCAGTTTGGTGGGTACAAACCTCAACTGCAAAGCCCTAGGGCATCTAATCCGTCAGGTTGAGGTGTATGGCTTTCATCTCGCACACTTGGATATTCGCCAAGAAAGCAATGTCCACGAACAGGCGATCTCCGAAGTGGCTGAGTATCTCAAAATCTTGCCGCGTCCTTATCCAGAGCTATCGGAACCAGAGCGCGTAGAATGGCTAACCCATGAGTTGCAAACCCGTCGCCCTTTAATTCCTGGCAATTTACGGTTCTCGGACAAAACCAACGAAACGATCACCACGTTTCGGATGCTAGCGAAATTGCAGCAAGAATTTAGCACCGAAATCTGCCACACCTACATCATCAGCATGAACCACAGTGTGAGCGATATGCTCGAAGTATTGCTGCTGGCAAAAGAAGCGGGATTATTTGACCCTGGCACTTGTACGGGAACGTTGGCAGTAGTACCGCTGTTTGAAACGGTTGAGGATCTTAAAGGTGCGCCTGAAGTTTTAAAAGAGTTATTTGAATTGCCCCTGTATCGTAATTACCTAGGATGTCACGAGCATTTGCAAGAGGTAATGTTGGGCTATTCTGACAGCAATAAAGATTCAGGCTTCTTGAGTAGCAACTGGGAAATTTACAAAGCGCAGCAGTCTTTGCAATTAGTTGCGGCAAAATACGATCTAAATTTACGCATTTTTCACGGGCGTGGTGGTTCGGTTGGTCGTGGTGGCGGCCCAACTTACGAGGCGATTTTGGCACAACCAGGACGCAGTATTAATGGGCGGATCAAAATTACGGAGCAAGGTGAAGTGCTTGCCTCGAAATATTCTTTGCCCGAAATCGCACTCTACAATTTAGAAACGATTGCGACAGCAGTGATCCAATCAGGGCTGTTGCCCAGTAGTTCTGACACGCTGCCTTCTTGGTTAGAAGCAATGGAAGATCTGGCAATGCGATCTCGCCAAGTCTATCGCCAACTGATCTACGAACAACCTCATCTTGCTGACTTTTTCCATCAGGTCACACCGCTCGAAGAAATCAGCCAGTTGCAGATTAGCTCTCGTCCCGCCCGCCGAGCTGGTAAGCGCGATCTTGCCAGTTTACGCGCCATCCCTTGGGTATTTGGCTGGACGCAAAGCCGATTTTTGTTGCCTTCTTGGTACGGTGTTGGCACAGCGATCGATGAGTTTCTGAATGAAGATCCAGTCGGTCACTTTACGCTGCTGCAATTCTTTTATGCCAAGTGGCCGTTCTTTAAAACCGCGATTTCCAGAGTGGAGATGACTTTGGCTAAGACCGATCTCCAGATCGCGCATCATTACGTCCGCCAACTCACCGATCCAGGATTCACCGAAATTTCTGCCCAGCTATTTGAGCAAATTGCCCTTGAATATCACCGTACCTGTGAAGTTGTGATGAAAATTACAGGACACCATCAACTGCTCGATGGCGATGCCGACCTGCAAAAATCTGTGCAAATTCGTAACGGTTCGATCGTGCCATTAGGATTTATTCAGGCCTCACTGATCAAGCGGTTACGTCAACATGCTAGTGGTTCTGTAGACTTACGATCGAGATACTCTCGGAATGAACTCTTGCGTGGTGCTTTACTCACGGTCAACGGCATTGCCGCAGGCATGAGAAATACGGGCTAATTGTGTTAGGATTCTCTCAGATCGACCGTGTGTGAGGAATATGAATCCCTATCGTAGTCAGCTAGAACCCATTCGCATCGGTGTAATTGGAATTGGCAATATGGGACAGCACCATGCGCGAGTGCTCAGTCTGCTCAAAGACGTAGAGCTTGTTGGTGTTGCTGATGTTAACGTCGATCGTGGTCTGGATACTGCCAGTAAGCATCGTGTTTTGTATTTTGAGGATTATCACGATCTTCTGCCGCTCGTCGATGCGGTCTGCATTGCCGTACCAACTCGTCTCCACTATGAAGTTGGGCTGACTTGCCTCAAAGCTGGCATTCATGTGCTGATCGAAAAACCGATCGCTGCCACCATTACCGAAGCTGAATCTCTAGTTAATATGGCGGCTGAATGTAACCGTATTCTGCAAGTAGGGCATATCGAACGGTTTAACCCTGCCTTCCAAGAATTGAGTAAGGTACTAAAGCGAGAAGCATTGCTGGCGATCGAAGCGCATCGCATGAGTCCATATTCCCAAAGAGCGAATGATGTTTCGGTCGTATTTGACTTAATGATTCACGATATTGATTTGTTGTTAGAGATTGTCACGGGGCAGATCACTCATCTCAGTGCGAACGGTAATCAAGTATCGGATTCAGGTTATCTCGACTATGTGACTGCAACAATTGGGTTTGACAATGGCGTAATTGCCACCCTGACTGCCAGTAAAGTGACACACCGCAAACAGCGTCGGATCGTCGCCCACTGCAAAAATTCGCTGATCGAATCCGATTTTCTCAATCATGAAATCCTGATTCACCGCCAAACCACCGCAGACTACATCACTGAATACGGTCAGGTACTATATCGCCAAGACGGTCTGATCGAAAAGGTCTACACCAGCAACATCGAGCCGCTCAATGCCGAACTCGAACATTTTGTCGCCTGTGTGCGTGGCGGTCAGCAGCCATCGGTCGGCGGTGCTCAAGCCCTCAAAACCCTTCGTCTTGCCAGCCTGATCGAACAAACCGCCCTAGACGGACAAGTGTGGCAAAGCTGCGATCTCAAGGTGCGTGAAGTCGTGACGGCGGGTAATAATAGTAAAACTGCCTGGTAAAGCCTGACGTTTAATAATAGCCAGAATCGCTAAGCTAATCATGTAGTAGATTCAGGAAAATCTATAAATACAGCTAGATTAGGGATTTTTAGAAAAACTGAAATCGTTACCCCCCCCTAAATTAATGAGAGTTGATATGTTTAAGGTATTTCATCAATTACCACGAAAAATTAAACGTATTACATTTTTGGGATTTGATACTTGTACTTTTTTAGTTGCGATTTACTTAGCTTTTGCGTTTCGTTTCAATACAGTCTATCCAATTGCAATATTTGACTATTTGTCAATAATTCTCCTATTGATTCTGATTAAACAAATTGTATTTATCAAAACTGGTGTTTACCATTTGGTTCTACGATTTACGGGTGAGGAATTTATCTCAACTTGTACTAAAGCAATCTTAATTAGTTCAGTTCTATTTATTGCTATTTGTTATTTATTCCTTCCCCATTTTCCTCGCTCAATTGTTCTTAACGATGCCATAATTACTTTGTTATTAGTAACCACCTCAAGGTTGACGCTGCGCCGACTATTCAATTGGTTATATTCAATAAATAATGGTAGTGCAGATGTTGTACGAGCCATTATCTATGGTGCTGGCTCAGCAGGTTGTCACTTAGCAGAATTATTAGACCACGATCCCAATCCCAACTATGAGATTATCTGCTTTGTCGATGATAATCCCCATTTACTCAAGCACTCTGTAAAAGGATACAAGGTTTATCCTGCCAAAGAGATATCAAACTTAATGGCGAAAAATTCGTGTAACACGATTTTACTAGCAATGCCTTCAATCCGAATGGAAGATCGGCGCAGAATTTTGGAACGTCTTACATTAACGGGAGCAATTATCAAAACCGTTCCCAATTTCAATGACATTCTAACGGGTAAACTCTCTGTAAGCGAGGTTCGTCAAATTGATATTGGAGAATTGTTGGGCAGAGATCTAGTAAGGCCCGATCCCAGTTTATTAAGCCAAAATATCACGGGAAAGTCCGTTTTAGTCACTGGGGCAGGAGGTTCGATCGGTTCGGAGTTATGCCGTCAGATTGCCCAACAAACTCCTAGTTGCTTAGTGCTTTATGAGCTTAATGAATTTGCCCTATATACAATCGCGATCGAGTTGTCGGAACAATATCCGCATATTCAACTGATTTCGTGTTTAGGGTCTGTAACCGATCGAGACCATTTGATGATGGTGTTATCTCAGTACGATGTTGAAACCATCTATCATGCAGCAGCTTACAAACACGTTCCCTTAGTGGAAACTAATCCTAATAGAGGTGTTTTAAATAATGTTTTGGGAACTTTGGTGGCCGTGGAATGCGCGATCGCCTGTCAAGTTAAGCATTTCATCTTGATATCTACTGACAAAGCCGTAAGACCGACAAATGTAATGGGAGCTAGCAAACGCATAGCAGAGTTGATTCTGCAAGCTCTCGCGGAGCACCAAAGTGGAAATACTTGCCTAGCAATGGTGAGGTTCGGAAATGTGTTAGGTAGTAGCGGCTCGGTAGTACCGCGCTTTTCTCAGCAAATTGCTAAGGGCGGTCCGATTACTTTAACCCATCCCGATATTACGCGATATTTTATGTCAACCCAAGAAGCAGCACGTTTGGTTATTCAAGCTAGTTCCTTGGCTAAGGGCGGAGAGGTTTTTTTACTGGATATGGGAGAACCCGTCAAGATTTACGACTTAGCAGTTCGGATGATTCTTCTCAATAGATTAGTACCAGAGCGAGATATTCAAATTCAGATTACGGGCTTAAGATCTGGGGAAAAGCTATATGAAGAACTTCTAGTTGATAAAAC
>JARCMB010000350.1 GCA_030248825.1 Pseudanabaenaceae cyanobacterium MP8IB2.15
CATACTGTAGTATCAAGGCTGTCTTTAACTGACTCCTAGAATGACAAACACCGAGCCAAATCCTCAGACAAAAATCAACTACGAAGAAGCGTGGGACAGCTATGCAGGCATCTGGCAGCAACTCCACCCCGATCTCGGTCACATTGGTGATGAGTGGGCGGGTAAAGGCGCAGGCGCAGCAAACTCACTCGCTGAATATGAAACTCTAATCGAACAAAAATTTATCGCCCCCTACATTACCCCTCAAGATACCGTGCTAGAAATTGGGGTCGGTGGCGGTAAAACAGCCGCCTTGTTACTGAAATATTGCGATCGACTGATCTGTGCAGACATCTCCACCCAAATGCTGCAAGCAACACAAGCCCGTTTGGATAGCGACAGAGTCAGCTACGTCAAGCTAGACGGATTAACACTCAACAATATTGTGCCAAATTCAGTAGATGTTTTCTTTTGCTACGACACCATGGTGCATCTAGAACCACGCGACATTTTCAACTACTTGACCCTAGTACCTTCGATCGTGCGGGGCAAGCGACTGTGCCTGTTTCACCACACCAACACAACCAGCGAATTGGGTTGGCAAAAATTCTTGAGTGAATGGGAGCAAAACTTATTGGGCAAAAGACTCGGCACCGCCTTTTCAGTGATGACCGACAGCATCATGGAAAAATTCTTAACTCATCTCAACTACAAAATTTTACTCAAAGATACCGAATCAGTACCAAGAGACTGCGTTTGGATTTGCGAAGCTCCCCAAATTAACCATCAGTAACGATCGAATTCGATCGATGTTGCTTGATAATAATTGATTGATCGTTGTTAATTCATAACCTGTGCCAACTCCTCTAGAAATTATGTGGGCAGTAACGGGACTGCTGCTGACAATTGGCAGCACCTTCCTCCAGCCTTCAGTCGTGATTCCCTCATTGCCAGGTCAGGGGGAAATGGTTCTAGTGCATCAAATTAGTGTAACTTTGCAAATCGGCGCAGTCCTACTTACAGGCTGCCTAGGCGGAAAAAACGCCGCTCTTTTAGCTCAAGTTGCCTATATCTTTCTGGGCTTGAGTGGGTTTGGCGTATTCTATCAAGGTGGTGGGATTAACTACGTTCGATCGCCCGCCTTTGGCTATTTACTTGGATTTATTCCTGGGGCATGGCTATGTGGCTTGCTCTCATTTCTGCGCCCCCCCAACTTAGAACGAATCACCATAAGCTGCCTATTTGGTCTCCTAGTAATTCATCTCGTCGGCATTATCTACGTAATAATTGTCAGCTTTCCCAACTTCAGCGCAATGCAAAATACGATCGCCCAATTCTCATTCCAACGACTACCAGGGCAATTACTCGTAGTGTGCGCCACAGTAGTCCTATCCACAACCATTCGCCGCCTATTATTTTATTAGGGAATTACCTCTGCCTTCGACTCCGATGCCTTCGACTCCGCTCAGGCAGCTCAGATTGAACCGAAACCGCCCCGCCATAAAAAAGGTCACCACAGTGTGACCTAAAAAACGAACCTGTAACATGTGCAGGGGGATTGGGGGAGGCACCTCGTCCCCCAATGGGGAGTTTGAGGGGCAAAGCCCTTCAAGCCGCGACTTTGCCCTTGCCGATTAAACACCTCCGTTCCCCCAACTACTCCATTAACGAATATATTCCTTAAGCACACTATTCCGATTAGGGTGACGCAACTTACGCAGCGCCTTAGCCTCAATTTGCCGAATCCGTTCGCGCGTCACATTAAAGATCTGACCAATTTCCTCCAAAGTCTTCATCCGACCATCATCCAAACCGTAACGCAACTTCAACACATCACGCTCCCTAGGGCTAAGCGTACCCAACACACTCTCTAAATCTTCCCGCAAAAGATTCTTCGCAACCTGATCATCAGGAGTCTCACCATCCGACTCAATAAAATCACCCAAACGCGAATCCTCCTCCTTCCCAATTGGAGTTTCCAGCGAAATCGGTAACTGAGCAGACTTAGCAATAAAACGCAGCTTTTCGATCGTCATCTCCATCCGCGTTGCAATTTCCTCTTCAGTAGGCTTACGACCCATCTCCTGAGAAAGCAGCTTAGTAGTCTTCTTGATCCGAGAGATCGTCTCGTACAAGTGAACAGGTAAGCGAATCGTGCGAGATTGATCGGCGATCGCCCGCGTAATTGCCTGACGAATCCACCAAGTAGCGTAGGTAGAAAACTTATAACCCTTCTCATGATCGAACTTCTCGGCCGCCCGAATCAGCCCCAAACTGCCCTCTTGGATCAAATCCTGAAAAGACAGACCGCGATTCATATACTTCTTAGCGATCGAAACGACCAGACGCAGATTAGACTGCACCATCTTGTCCTTAGCCCGACGACCAGAATGCAAACGCTGTCGAAATGCCCCCAAAGGCATATCCATCTTCACTGCCCAATCAGGTTCGCTGACATCATCAGCATCACAATCAAGCGTGCCCGCTAACTCTTCCCTAGCTTGCTCTAGACCCAACAAATCAGCGATCTTACGCGCCAACTCAATTTCTTCATCCGCCCTTAGTAGCCGAATCCGACCAATTTCTTGTAAATACAGACGGATCGAATCTTCGGTGTAATGCTTTTTCTTAGCTTGGCTGGTACGAGTCTTGCGGACACCTTTCTTTTTACCAACGACCTCATCAGGCGCAACCTCAGCAACCTCAGCATCATCATCTAGTGAATCATCTAAATCATCCAAATCGTCTCCTTCATCTAGATCGATATCATCGCTGTCATCGCGTCCAGTGCGATGATCGACGGTGCTCTTGGTTTTGCTCTTGACACTCGTGAGTTCGATGGTTTTGCTCATGCCGAAATTTCCTCTAGCTCTGCTCTATACAAAATGTGTACAAATGTTACGAGATTACAAGTACAATTAACTTGCATTATTGTAATCAGGATCTTAAATAAACAGACATGATTACATCCTGTAAAATCCTAGGCTTGATTTCTAGAATTCAATAAGACTTTCACAAACATACCCAAAACTGGATTTGATTGTGGCACTCTGGTCTTGCATTATTTTAGCTTTTTCATCATAAGCTAGGTTTTAGTTTGTTAGTTTTAAGCAGGTCGAGATCGAAACTTTTACCGAAATTCAGCTAGATTGAAATAGTCTTTTCAACCTGTTTACATGTTTGGTCAAGTTCCTTTAGCTTCAGTCCTAGTTCTGGTCGGTACAGTTTTGACCGTAGTTGGCGGTTTTGCCTACACTAGCGGTAACTCCACCCTAAATTTAGTTGGCTTTTTTTATGGTATTCCAATTTTATTAGGTGGTGCCGCGCTCAAGTCATCCGAAGTAAAGCCTGCCGAGTTTGTCTATCCCACCACTGCTGCGGTGCTAAAACTACGGGAAACTCAAGCAACCACAACTCAAAATTCAGTGAGGAAAGATGTCACCCGCTATCGTTATGGGATTAAAGCCCACCTCGATCGAGTCCTAGAAAAGTTAGGCATGAGTCCGACCGACCAAGAACGTCCTGTATTAACAGCGGTCTACGAACAAATTTCTGAAGCAGAGCCAACCCAAGGAGCTTATAGCTTAGTGCTGCGGTTTCAGTCACCCTTGATTGCTTTAGCCGCATGGCAAGAGAAGCAAGACAAATTAACTAAATTTTTTGGACCTGGAATTTTAGCCAGTGTGTCACAGCCAGAGCCAAAGACGATCGATCTCCACTTAACCGTAACCAACAAATCGTAAA
>JARCMB010000351.1 GCA_030248825.1 Pseudanabaenaceae cyanobacterium MP8IB2.15
AATATTAATTAGGTTAGGAATGGCGCTCTTGTCAAGTTGCCAAAGCATTCCGATTTCAGTCATCAGCGAGACTGTAATATCACTGGGATAGATGATGCTGTAGCTGGCTCCTTTTCCTAGAGCTTGCATCCTCGCAACCATGACTTCGAGCGAGTCATAGGTGTCACTCATTACCTTAATTCCAGTTTCCTTCGTAAAGCCCCTGACCACCTCTTCATTGTTAACATAGGTCGTCCAGCCATAGATATAGAGAGTATCTTTATTTCCTTGAGGTAGGGGAGGTGTAACCGTATCAGTAGGGCTTGGAGCAGGTGTGCCATTTTCAAACAAGCCACATTGAGACAGACCGATGGAGGAAATTGCAGTGCCTGCAATCGCAGACGCGGCATAAACTGAATTTCGCAAAAATCTACGCCTAGAGCCCCGAAAACGTGACACTATGAATACTCCTCACAATCCCAATAGCTATAAGAATACATCAATTACCTTCGATCGAATGTGCTGAACTCTTGAATAATTATCGTGAGCAGAATGAAGTAAAAGTTCTAGAATGCAAATGATCCCGTAACGTTAGCTGGAGCTATGAAAGAAACTCCCTATTTGCCGCTTGGGTTATTACTGGTCGCCTATTTTATTTTGGGCTGGATTTTGTCATTCTATAGTGCTTCGTGGCTGGCATGGCTATTTGCGATCGCCGCCCCAATTGCGGGAGCATTAGCTTGGGTATTGGCTGAAGATGAAGCTGTACCTGCGGCGGGACTGATCTTATTAGCTTTCACCTCGGCATTGGCATTGCTACTAATTTTGGCGGGGACGTGGCAACTGGCGATTTTGGTAGCTATAGCATTGGGATGCATATTCGTTCTGCCTGTCGATAGTGTGGTCTATGCCATCCTCACTCATGCGATCTCGATCGTGATTTCGCTCTTCTTTCTTTCCAGTAGCATTTCTGGAGTTCTGGGCACGATCTTGATTCCGATCGCGATTTCTATTCCTGCTTCGATCGCTTGGTCATGGGCGCGGATCGAGATGCCCGAACCTCAAACACCTCGTCAACAGGCATTTCTCTCGCTTAGCAGTAGTGCATGGCTAGGTCTATCGATCGGGCTGGGGCTAGAAAATTTACTGCGATTAATCGGTTCAACTTGAATTATCTGGCAAGTAAAATACCCCTGTCGATCGAATAACCAATCGAGCAGGGGCAAGCAAACGAAATATAATGAATTAACAGCCTACATAGGTTGACGACGATACTGCATATAGGCAGCAAAAAATAAACCAGCTAAAGTAATAACGGTCAAACCCAAGACAATCCCGATTAAAATTGGTTCTATCACAAGTAATTATTGAAATGCTACGTAATCTAGTTTAGCGACTAACGATGCCAAAAACAAAATTTCGTTTAATGTCTACGATGCTGTTAGCTTTCCTAATTGCTAGCGGTCTGCCCTTGAATCCGATCGGAAATACAGCATGGCAGCAAGATGCTATGGCAAGGAGTAGTGCTGGGCGCACTGGTGGGGGTTCATTTAAGAGGTCTGCACCAGCTCGATCGACTAGTCCTAGCAATTCCAACACGCCTACTCGCTCAAACAACTCACCAAGCAACTTCAACCAACCCAATCGCACCAACAATACAAACATCGTCCCGATCGTTATTCCTGGCTCCCAGCCGAACTATGGCAATAATAATTACTCTGGTGGCAATCGTAGCAGCAATGATGATGGCAGTTGGATTTTTGGGCTGATCGTAATTGTGCTCTTGCTCGGAGGGGCTGGGGCAGTAGTTTATTTCATCTGGCAGGCAATCAATAAATCTGGCTCTGGCGTTGCAGGTAATGAACTTGAAAATGAAACGGTCACAGTTAGTAAATTGCAAGTGGCCCTATTAGCAGAAGCGAGAGAAGTGCAGTCCAAGCTAAATCAAATTAGTTTGCAAGCAGATACTGATACACCCGAAGGGCTAAGCGTTTTGCTGCAAGAATCGGTCTTAGCGCTATTACGCACACCCGAAAACTGGACACACGTTCAAGCTAGCTCCCAAGCCGTTCACCGCGATCGAGCCGAGGAAGTATTTAATCGGCTGTCGATCGAAGAACGTAGCAAATTCAGTGCCGAAACTCTGGTAAATGTGAATGGTCGATCGATCGGGCAACAATCTTACAAACCCGATCCTGACGAAGATCCTGCGGCTTACATTGTTGTGACATTGCTAATTGGTACGGAAAATGACAAGCCTCTATTTGGTGATATCAAGTCTAGAGAAGCTTTAGAAGCGGCCTTGCAAAAGTTGGCTGGGGTTAATTCTAGCAATTTGCTGACCTTTGAACTGATGTGGAGTCCACAAACTGAGGCAGACAGTCTCACCTATGACGAACTGTTGACCGAATATTCCAACATGATCCAAATTTAGCTAAACGAGACCAGCCCGCAGAGCCACAACTGCCGCTTGGACTCGATCGTCAACTGCCAACTTATTCATAATGCCGCGCACATGAGTCTTAATCGTATTGGGACTGAGGTAAAGTTTGGTGGCAATTTCTGGATTACTCATCCCTTCCACCATCAGCTTTAACACTTCGAGTTCGCGCTGCGACAGTTGACCCAAATTACCTGGAACCACAGGTGGTTTGAGATGCTCTATGACCTTGCGGGCAATTTGCGGATCTAAGTAGGTTGCGCCCTCTTGAGCCGCCGCGATCGCCGCGATCAGTCGATCGATACTTGTCCCTTTAATACAGTAAGCATCAGCCCCACTAGAAAGCGCGGCGATTATTTCGGTTTCGGTCGTGTGCGAAGTCAGCATCACCACTCGAATTTCAGGCGCAGCTTTTTTGATTTGTTGGGTAGCCGCGATCCCGTCCAAGCGAGGTAAACCGATATCCATCACCACAACATCGGGCTTCAGATCGAGTGCCATCGACACACCCAGATAGCCGTCTTCAGCTAAACCGACGATCGTAATTTGCTCATGCTCTTGCAGGGATTGCTCCAGCCCAAGTTGCATGAGTGGGTCGTCTTCCACAATCAGGATACGGACTGGAGGAAAGTCTAGAGCGATCATAATTTAACGGTAAGAAGTGAATTATTAGGAGATTTCCCTTAAAGAATCTACCTAGCCCCCTGCCCCCAATTCTGGGGGTTCTGAAATCAAAGTCCCCAGAATTGGGGATTTAGGGGCTTCGGAATGGGTAATTTTTTTGCCAGAAACCGCCTTAAACCCTAGTTGCCCGATTAGAACTACGTCCCATTTCACGCTCGGCTTCGCGGGGTTTCTTGCCACGCCACATAAATTTTACAGGCGTACCAATGAATCCTAAAGCTTGGCGGAACTGCTTTTCGATGTAGCGACGGTAGTTATCATTAAACCGTTTTGGATCGTTGACAAACAGCACGATCGCAGGTGGGCTGCTAGAAACTTGAGTGCAGTAGTAAATCCGCCCCTGTTTACCCTGACGAGTTACAGGTGGGGAATGCCAAGATGTTGCCTCAGTCAGGGCTTCATTTAGTACCGAAGTAGAGACACGGCGGCGATGCTGCTCGGCTGAGATATTCACCTGATCGAGAATCTTGTCAACCCGTTGCCCCGACAACGCACTGACAAAGATAATTGGCGCATATTCCACAAACATCATCCGACTCTGGACATCTCGCGTGTAGTCATAGATTGTATATGAGTCCTTTTCGACGGCATCCCACTTGTTGACCACAATCACGCAAGCCCGACCCTCTTCGTCAATCCGCCCTGCTAATTTTTGATCTTGTTCGGTCACGCCATCGATCGCGTCAATCACCAACAGCACAACATCAGAACGACTGATCGCTTTAAAGGCTCGATTAATCCCAAAAAATTCTGGGCCATACTCAACATTTTTTTTGCGTCGA
>JARCMB010000352.1 GCA_030248825.1 Pseudanabaenaceae cyanobacterium MP8IB2.15
AGCAAGCCCGATCGAGAGATCATTCTGGATCGATTGCGCGATCGAGTTGAGTCACTCATTCAGCCCAAAGATGTCGTAGCGATTGCGGCTCTCCCTGCGGCGATTACGGTCGAAACTGGTGAAACTCTGATCTCTCCGCCTCGGATTCAGCCTCTACTCAAGCGCATGGTTAGCATTCTGAATCGGGAGGGTGATGAACTGGTAGCAGATAATGTGTTGTTACGATCGAACCGTCTAGGCGACGAAACCCGCACACTGCTAAACGATCAACGACAGGAACAAGCCGAAAAAGTGGTGGAGCGGTTCCAATGGCTAATTGTGGGGGCGATCTTTGCCACGCCTTTACCCGTGATCGATCTGTTGGCAACGGCAGCAATCAACGCCCAGATGGTGGTGGAAATTGCCAAGGTTTATGGCTGCGAACTAAATATCGATCGAGGCAGAGAGTTAGCAGGATCGCTGACAAAAACGCTGATTGGCTTGGGTGTAGTCAAAGGTGTGATGCAAATTGTGACTTCGGCAATTTCGATTACTGTGGTCGGCTATATCCTCAAGTCTACGATTCAGTCTATCACCGCCGCTTATCTCACCCGCATTGCAGGTAAAAGCTTTATCGAATATTTTAGCCGCGACCAAGACTGGGGCGATGGTGGCATCTCGGAAGTCGTACAACGCCAGTTTGAACTCAATCGCCGCGACGAATTTATCAAATCCTTTATCCAACAAGCAGTCGATCGAGTTATGCAGTTATCCACTCCTACAGACTCCACGCCAAAATCCGATCGATAGGTCAATACGTCAAGGAAGCAGTGAAAAAGAGGTCAAGACTTTATACTTGTTTGAGATTCCTTTGCTGAATTAGTAACTGCTTCCGTTATGGCAATGGCTTGTCCCATAATGCTCACCTCAAAAAACCATCTTTTATTCGCTTGACAGAGCTATGGTAATCGACAAAATAGCAAATTATTTGACAATACGCTAAGCTTATTATCAAGCAAAATTGCTCATGCTTAAATTTCACTTAGATTGTGACTATTTAGGTTGATGTCTAGTTTGCTAGGTTTAATGTGAGCTTAATTTATCTGGATTATTGGTGGTGAATATGATGGAGCGATACTCTGTAGGATTCTCTGTGAAAAACATGAGATGCGTAAGATACTTGTCACCGCAATTGCTTGGAGCGATTTTTTTAACGGCATTGCCTTTGACTGCATTACCTTTGATCCCTTTACCAACTGAAGCAGAGCCTTCTATTCTCCTATCTAGTACTCCTCCTAAACCTCAGTCCTTCCCAGCTTTACCAACGGCAAATCCCACGCCAAATCTTGTCCTTCCCCCACCAAATGCTCCGAATCCACCGATCTTAGAGAGCCTTCCCCAACGTCTCAATGTCGGCAAATCAACTAGTTTTGGCAGATATACGCTTGGGGCTGGCGACATTGTGAAGATTGACGTGTTTAATGTCCCCGAAATTAGTGGGACTCAGACGGTTGCACCCGATGGCACTGTGAATATTACGTTAGTTGGGGCAGTGCGAGTGGAGGGCTTATCGATCGAAGAGGCAGCTCGATTACTAGAACGTAAGCTGGGTCCTTTTCTGGTGAGAAAGATCGTTAATTTGTCTCTGGTTGAAGCCCGACCACTGAATATTGCCGTGGTTGGCGAAGTTCAACGTCCTGGAACAAGGTTGCTGACATATTCGCGCTCTACGGCTACAGGTAGAGATGCTCAGGCTGCAAATTTGACACGGGCGATCGAAGCGGCAGGCGGGATCACCCAACAAGCTGATGTCAATAACATTCAGATTTCGCGCTTAGAATCAGGCGGACGGCGGCGACTGATCAAAGTGAGTTTGCTGAAACTGATCGAGCAAGGCGATGTCAGTCAAGATATCAAAATTCTCGATGGTGACTCGATCTTAGTCCCACGCATGGCTGATATCGCCGCGATCCAGCCGCCGCAGATTTCCAATGCCACGTTTGCCTCAGATACTTTTCAGATCCAAGTGGCGATCGCAGGTGAAGTTAATCGGATCGGGCCCTTAGTTTTAACTTATGCTCGAAATGCCACTGGCGCGAACCCTTTAGCCGATCCCCTGCCTACGGTAATTCGGGCAATTCAGTCGGCAGGTGGGATTACAGGTAGAGCCGATATCCGCAATATTCAAATTACACGTACAGGGTTTGGTGGTCAAAAATCTGCGATTAATGTAAATCTTTGGGATTTGCTGGATAAAGGCGATCTCAGTCAAAATGTCAGGCTAGCCGATGGGGACACGATCGTGGTGCCGCAAGCTGTGAATCCATCGCCAGCCGATCAACAACGGATTGCGTTGGCAACTTTCTCGCCTGATAAAATTCAGGTACAGATGGTTGGTGAGGTGTTGCGCGGTGGTCCATTGGAGTTGCGTCCGAATACACCATTTACACAGGCAATTACGGCGGCGGGTGGTTTAACCAATGATGCCGACTGGAAATCGGTGGAACTCTATCGCCTTAATCCTGATGGCACGATCACTCGGCGCAATCTCGTGGCAGAGCTAAATAATCCCCCAAACGAGGATACTAATCCGAGTTTGCGAGATCGCGATGTGATTGTCGTCCGCCCATCGTTTGGCGCAGGTTTGGTGCGGGGGGCTAGCAATGTAGTTAATGCATTCTCGCCTGTCCTCTTGCTGCAAAATATATTCAGACGGTAATTACAACTTAGTTTTGGTAGGTTTTATGCGGATTTTGGTTACAGGGGGTGCGGGCTTTATTGGGTCGCATCTGATCGATCGACTGATGGCGTTAGATCATGACGTGATTTGCCTCGATAATTTCTATACAGGCAGTAAGCGAAACGTCGAGCATTGGCTGGATCATCCCCGATTTAAGCTTATTGAACATGACATCATCGAATCGATCGAACTCGATGTCGATCGGATCTATCATCTTGCCTGTCCTGCTTCACCCGTCCACTATCAAGCCGATCCAATCAAAACGATCAAAACTAATGTGTTTGGCACACTCCACATGCTGGGGATCGCGAAGCGCACGGGAGCAAGATTACTGATGGCATCGACTTCTGAGGTTTATGGCGATCCTGATGTCCACCCGCAATCCGAAGAATATTGGGGCAATGTCAACTGTACGGGCATCCGCAGTAATTACGATGAGGGTAAACGCATGGCAGAAACGCTGTGCTTTGACTACCATCGGCAGCATGGGGTGGAGATTCGGGTGGCGCGGATTTTTAATACCTATGGCGATCGAATGTTTGAGAATGATGGGCGAGTGGTGAGTAATTTTATCGTGCAGTCTTTACAAGGTATACCCCTCACTGTTTATGGTGATGGCTCTCAGACCCGCAGTTTTTGCTTTGTCTCTGACTTAGTGGAAGGCTTAATGCGGTTGATGAATGGCGATTACATTGGGCCAGTGAACTTGGGAAATCCTGGCGAGTATACAATCTTACAACTGGCACAGATGATTCAAGGTATGGTTAACCCAAATGCTGAAATTGTGTTCAAACCATTGCCCCAAGATGATCCACGTCGCCGTCGTCCCGACATTAGCAAAGCCAAGCAGTATCTCAACTGGGAACCAACTGTACAGATCGAGGAAGGATTAACCCGTGCGATCGCCTACTTCCGTAGTCGAGTTGGGTAAGATCCTGTTTTCGCTGATTTCGATCGACTCCACTTACAAAAGATATCGCTCACAACAGATAAAGGACAGATTTAGATGAAAGTTTGTGTAATCGGCACTGGTTATGTTGGTTTGGTCACAGGGGTCTGTCTTGCCCACATCGGTCATGATGTGATCTGCATTGATAATAACGAAGAAAAAGTCAAACTGATGAGTGCGGGTCAGTCACCAATTTACGAACCTGGCTTGTCGGAATTAATGCAGGAGTCGATCGCTAGCCAAAAAATCCATTTCACCAGTGATATTGCCGCAGGGGTTGAACATGGCGAGGTGCTGTTTATTGCGGTTGGTACGCCATCATTACCTGATGGTCAAAGCGACACCCGTTATGTCGAAGCCGTGGCGCGGAGCATCGGTTCTCATCTCAAAAGTGGCTATAAGGTAATCGTGAATAAATCCACCGTGCCGATTGGGTCGGGCGATTGGGTGCGGATGATCGTACTGGATGGAATCGCAAATCAGGATAACGGTGGATCTAGCAAGGGTCTGGCAGAATTTGATATCGTCAGCAATCCTGAATTTTTGCGTGAAGGGGCGGCGGTCTACGATACATTTAACCCCGATCGAATTGTGCTCGGCAGCAGTAGCAGTAGAGCTTTGCAGATTATGCAAGACCTCTATACAAATATTGTCGATCGTAAGTTTGCCGATGATGTCACCCTGCCACCTGTGCCTGTGGTGGTCACCGATATCAACTCGGCAGAAATGATTAAGTATGCGGCGAATGCGTTTCTAGCTGTCAAGATTAGCTTTATCAATGAGGTTGCGAATATTTGCGATCGAGTCGGGGCTGATGTTGTAGAAGTTGGGCGCGGGATTGGTTTAGACTCACGAATTGGCAAGAGATTTCTGCAAGCGGGGATCGGTTGGGGTGGTTCCTGTTTTGCCAAGGATGTTTCGGCTTTGATCCATACGGCGGAGGACTATGGCTATGCCACTCAAATCCTCAAAGCCGCAGTCGAGGTCAACCAGCAACAACGCATTTTGGTGGTAGAAAAACTACAACAGGCCCTGAAAATCCTCAAAGGCAAAACGATCGGCTTGTTGGGACTGACTTTTAAGCCTGACACCGATGATATGCGTGATGCTCCTGCCTTGACCCTGATCGATCAACTAAATCGGCTTGGCGCGAAAGTTAAAGCTTTCGATCCAATTGTCTCCCAATCTGGTATCCGCGATGGATTCTCAAATGTGATTGTCGAAACCGATGCCGATCGACTTGCTGATGGTTGTGATGCTTTGGTATTGGTGACAGAATGGGCGCAGTTCCGCAATTTGGACTTTGCCAAGATGGCAAAATTGATGAATCACGCGATCTTGATCGATGCCCGTAACTTTTGCGATCGAACCCAACTAGAAGCGGCTGGATTCAAGTACATCGGGATTGGACGTTAGATTCAGTTCGACTCCGCTCACTGACCTCTTGGTAGCTGAGCGGAGCCGAAGCTAAGTCCCAGGCAGATTGCGTAAACGATCGGGTAAATGATAGCGATCTCCTAGAACTTCTAAGAGCGGCCCATGCTCGTCGAACTTGACGATTGAGATCGAAGCAACTAAGACATCAATTCGATCGCGATAACGACCAAGATCGATACCCAGCAGACTACAGAGCATAATCCGAATTGTGGCTTTATGCGAAACCACAAGCACATTTCCTGTCGCGAATTTTTCTTGGATTTCGGCAATCACAGTCATGGCACGACTGGCAATTTGTACCGATGTCTCGCCATCTGTCGGCGGGTTCCAAGCAGGTTCGGCTAGCCAACGCATATAAGTATCAGGATACTTCTGTTTGACAAACTCGTTCGTCTGCCCCTCCCATGCGCCGTAGTCGATCTCCTTCAAGCCATCTCTAAGCTGCATGGAAATACCTACAGCCTCACATAAGGGCTTTGCTGTATCGATCGTGCGCTGCATCGGACTGACATAAACGGCTTCCCATTTATGGTGGCGATAGACATCAGCAAATGCCGCCGCCATCGCCATTCCTTGATCGGTTAACTCAGGATCGATCCTGCCACAATAGCTGCCTGTCTTACTATATGGAGTTTCGCCATGACGCAAAAAATAAAGCTTGATACTCATAAAGATCTAGACTTTTACCAAGTGAAGGATCACACCCAAACCTGCTCCCATTTCATCGGGCGATATCTTCCCATCATGATTGAGATCGATCGCATCGAATACAGCATCGGTTCCCATCCATTCTTCACGGGTAATGAAACCATCGCCATCAAAGTCATACACTTGGAAAATGTTTTCCGCCGCGTGACTTGCCTTGGCTTTACTCTCTAGTTGAATTAATCGATCGGTCAATAATTTCTCTAATGCCACCAATGCTTTCGAGAACCCATTGATCCCTTCTTCCAGCTTTTGGGATGCCATTCGATCGACCTCATGCATCTGGTCAAAAGTCACTTTATCCATTTCGATTTTGGTTGCGTCAGATTGTGCGGCGATCGCTGGATCGAGTTTGCGGGGTAAAGTTGCCATACTGGTCTGCAACTCCTTCAGCAGTCCTGGTGAGATTGTAAGCAAATCGCAACCCGCTAATTCGGTAATTTCGCCAATATTACGGAAACTCGCTCCCATTACTTCGGTCTTATAGCCGAATTTTTTGTAGTAGTTATAGATCACGGTGACCGATAGCACGCCTGGATCTTCGGCAGGAGCATAGCTTTCCTTGCCTGTTTCCTGCTTATGCCAATCGAGAATGCGTCCGACAAAAGGAGAGATTAGGGTCGCACCTGCTTCAGCACAGGCAATTGCTTGATGTAAACCAAACAGCAAGGTTAAGTTACAGTGAATGCCTTCTTGTTCAAGCACTTCAGCCGCTCGAATTCCTTCCCAAGTTGAAGCAATCTTAATTAAGATGCGATTACGTGATATCCCTGCGGCTTCATATTGAGCGATCAAATACCGTCCTTTGGCGATCGTCGCTGCGGTGTCATAGGAGAGCCGCGCATCAACTTCGGTCGAAACTCGACCAGGGATAATCTCTAAAATCTTTAGCCCAAAAGCCACGGCAAGTCGATCGAAGGCCAGAGAGACAATTTCAGCAGCACTAGATCCCTCGCCAGCTTCCTGTTGCGCTTGTAATAAAGTTCGATCGACAATATCTTGATATTCAGGCATCTGAGCCGCCGCCGTAATCAGTGATGGATTTGTCGTGGCATCACGGGGTGTAAATTTTTCGATCGCTTGGATATCGCCTGTATCCGCAACTACAACTGTGATCGTTTTGAGTTGGTCTAGTAGATTTTGGGACATACCTTCCTCCTAGAGTTTTGCCGCATCTATAAATAGTTTAGAACACTTTGTTTGGCTGAGTGAGATAATGGGCGAGACTAATGATGTTTTTACTAAAAGGTCAGGCGATTATGACAATCACATTAGATCAAGTCACAGCTCGGACGATGACGCTTGAAGAGTTCTTTAATTATGACGATGGCACAGATGCGCTGTATGAATTTGAAGATGGAGAATTGATCCTAATGACGGCTGAGAGTGAAATAAATCGACGCATTGCTATGTTTATTCTTGTCTATTTTGTTCAACAGGGTATCCCCGCTTATCGGTTATCGATGAAAACAGAAATTGTCGTTACTGGTTCGCGGGTGCGAGTTCCTGATTTGGTCGTGTTTTCTGAGGACTTAGCAACGGCGATGGAGTCGGCTAGACGATCGACGGTGATACCAGAAATGCCAACGCCATTGTTGGTAGTTGAGGTGGTGAGTCCAAATCAGAGCAGTCGAGATTATCGCTACAAGCGATCGGAGTATGCCACACGCGGAATTAATGAGTACTGGATCGTCGATCCGATCGAACAAAAAATAACGATATTGGAGTGGATAGAGGGTTTCTATGAAGAGCGTGTATACGTGGGAGATAGTTCGATCGAATCGCCTGTACTAGGAAATTTAGAACTAACAGCAGCGCAGATCTTACGAGGATAGAAGATTGCTTCTTTCGACTTGAATAAAATTCGCCTAGCCATCACTGCCACCATCAACGGGTTCGAGCGGCAGAGTGAAATGAAAGCTAGAGCCAATTTCTAGAATACTTTCCGCCCAGATTTTACCGCCATGTTGTTGAATGATATCGTAACAAATTGCTAATCCCAGACCAGTACCACCTCTCTGGCGCACATCGCTGGCATCGACCTGCTGAAAACGCCCGAAGATCGCCTCCAACTTGTTGCTAGGAATACCCCTTCCATTATCCTTAACTTCAAACTGAATCTGATTTCCTTTGATGTAGCTGACTAACATAATCGTGGTGTGAGAATGAGAGAAATTAATCGCATTGCTGAGCAGATTAGTCAAGACTTGGACAATTCGATCTCGATCTGCCCAAACTATGCAGGATTCTGATGTCATAGATATCGTAATGTTTGCCGCATCAGAACTCTCTTGGACGCATTCTATTGACTCTTTAACAATACTTCGGACAGTTTTTAATGCTTGTGGATATTGCCCCATATAGAGTGCTATTTCTGGTTACTATTTAAAGTTAGGTTAGCGATTACCCTAACAGCCAATTAAAATAAGTACTAGCTAAAGCTATGATCCTGCAAGGCTTGTATCCTAGTTAAAATTTTTGTCCGAACCATTGTTATAGCTAGAAGCATAGTAATGAGA
>JARCMB010000049.1 GCA_030248825.1 Pseudanabaenaceae cyanobacterium MP8IB2.15
GCTGATTAAGATCTCAGTTAAAGCTTTTTAGTTTTTTTAATTGCGATCGCGCTATTCATTTTCTACTAACCAAGTCTCTAAATCAGCCACATTAGAGAAGTCAAGTAATGCCTCAACCAACGATTCCAGTTGTGTTAATGGTAAAACCAAAACACGATCGCGCATTGATTTATCTAACTCCCCCACCTTTTTTGTGAGTTGTCTCAGAATCAGCGATCGTCCTTCTTCTCGTCCTTCTTCTCGTCCTTCTTCTCGTCCTTCTTCCTTAGCTTCACGAATGGCGCGGGGTTCTTCTAGTAAATTGAGTCCTAGCATGGTTTTAATCTCCAAACGACTTAAATTAGTGAATTTATAAACCATTATAGAGGTCATAATATCAATCAGGTCTGCTTTTTCTCGCGTGGTGAACTGTTCTTGCTCAGTGCGTGCCAGCAAATATCGTGCTACCTCTGGGGCTTCTGCTTCATCGATAATAGTCAGAACTGTTGCAGCGATTGGAACGGGCAGCGATCGCACATCTCCCAATTCATCAAGGTAAATCCGATGCACCTGCTCACCATTCAATAGCGATCGATGAGGATATATCTTGCTTTGTTCGGTGCTGCGCGATGGATAAATGACGACAGCTTGCCAATCAGAAAAACGATTGCAGTTTCGGTAAAAATACAATAATGATTCGCCAAATAGCCGTTCGTAGAGTTCTTCATCCTTTTGGAACTGCACCTCACAAAAGTAGACCACACCAAGCTCCAAGTCAGGCGGTAGGAATACTCCATCAATCTCAAACTTTGGCTCTTTAACTGCCACCGAATCAAACCGATAGTCACCTGCATTGTCTGGTCGGCTGCCAATCAAGTCAAACAAAAGTGCTGGCGATCTCTGAAACATTTGATAAAAAATCGGGTCTCGTCGCATCGGGTTTCTCTTGTGAACTGTTCAATCCTATGATCTTGTGGCTGATTATGACATCTTGCTGGGATAAAGATCGTGCAAGATCTCAATTAAATTTACCTTTTAGCCGATCTTGGAGCCAGTCGATCGCCCGATCGACACTCTCAACCTGCTCCACATTTGGCATGACTGGACGCTGCACCATCACAATTGGGATATCTAATTCTCGTGCTGCCACAACCTTGGCATAAGTGGCCTCACCACCGCTATTTTTACTCACGATCAGATCGATTCGATCGTCCCTCAGCAATTGTCGTTCTCGATCGAGGCTAAAGGGGCCTCGATCGAGCAAAATCTTACTATTGGGAATCACTACATCTGATGATTCGATCGATCTAATTAGAAACCACGGTTCTTTGAGTGTTGTAAAAGGTGCAAGTTGCTGTCTCCCAATCGTCAGGAATATCCGTTTCGCTGTAACAGGGATTGCTTGAACTGCTGCTTCTACGCTCTCAACTTCAATCCATCGATCGCCTGATACTTTTTCCCAAGCAGGACGTACCAACATCACACTAGGAATCCCAACTGCCTTTGTTGCGGCTGCGGCATGATCCGACATTTGGATCGCGAAGGGATGTGTCGCATCAATCAAGTAATCGATCTTTTGGGTTTGTAAATAAGTCGTTAGACCGTCTGCACCGCCAAACCCACCGATACGAACCGTTCCAGTTAGAGAAGCGGGTTGACGTGTCCGCCCTGCCAAAGATGCAATTACCTCAATATCGGAAATTTCCGAGAGTTTAGCCACCAGTTCGATCGCATCACCAGTACCGCATAGAACAAGAACTCTTACCATACCTGCATGATCGGATATCCAATCGGGATTAACAAACACCAAAATGCTCGACTTCTCACATAGCGATCGATCGAGCAGATTAGAAGCAGATTTAGATTAGATCGAACTAGCCGATCCCCAAAATACTGGGAGAACTACCAACGTTATAGAAGTTGTTAAAGACATTAGCATTAGTGGTGTCGATTACCACGCCGAGAACTTGTCCACCAAACAAGATCGCCGTATCACTGGTTCCAGCCACGCCACCAACAAAAACATTACTAAAAGTAATCTGATTTCTAGTGATGCCATTTGACAAGATGTAATCTACGCCAGGAGTGAAGTCAGTAATTTGATCGGCAGAGAATTCGTTTGCGGCTAAATTCGACACGCCACTCGTTGTGTCAGACCGCAAGAAAAATCCGTCACTACCACTTCCGCCTGTCAAAATATCCTTACCAAGATCGCCGATCAGGATGTCGTCCCCATTGTCACCAAACAAGAAATCATCTCCTTGACCGCCCCGCACCATATCTTGATCGTTACCGCCAAACACAAAGTCGTTACCAATGTTGCCATTGACGATATCGTTACCACTATCACCAGATATATTGTCATTTCCCTGTCCTGCTCTGAGGTAATCATAACCATTCAGACCAAGAATAAAGTCATCTCCTAGGTTGCCGTTGATCACATCATTATCGATAGAGCCAGTGATCCCATCATTACCATTGAGGGCGCGAACACCACCTGGAGAATTCGGCCCAAACCCCGACCAAGCTGGAATTGTTTGAGTATCGCTATTGTTAGTCAGATCGAAAAATGCCCCTAAAGAGCCGCCACTGCCAGCCGCAGCCGTAATTGTATTGAAATAATTGAGCAGATTTAAGCCTACATAATTAGTTGCTGGGGGCTGATAGAGCGCCAGCGGATATGGGGTGGTGGCAGGAATTGAACCAACGCTGGGATGGATCGTCAGAGCGGGAAGTGAAATATTACCCGAACCATCATCATTGATCGCATCGCCTAATAGATTAACAGTAGCCATAAGGATTACCTAAAAATGTGGATAGGAGCTGATGTCTATATCGTAGAAGTGAAAGCTAAGAAAAGGCTTCAGGATCGTGCAGATATAGCATCACGATCTAGTAGAAGTTCTTACTAAGAGCGACATTCGATCGATCCCAATAGTTCCGAACTTGTAACAAATCTATGCAATACTGCCCCGTTTTCGAGCTTCCTTGTATGATGTGCCGACATTGCGAATGCCAGAACGAATCATCTGTTGTTCTAAAATCGCAAAGAACCGATGTCGATCTCCGCCCGTAACCACGGCTTGATTATGTGCCTCTGCTAGTGCGATCGGGTATCCATATCCTTTTTGTACTTGTGCCAAAATAATACTTAAAACCTGCGATCGAAACTCTCGATCCAAAGCAGTCCAACGCGGCATCTCAACTCTCACGACCTCGACCCCAACGTGCAAATAGCAGAAATAAATCCAATGGTCGTCATATTCCTGCAAAATTCTGGCATGACTTCGCCAAAGCGGACTACATTCTCCAGGCTGTAACAATTGATGCCAGAGCGTCGCATCTCTCAAGGGCTGAATCTGATTACAGGGAACGCTATCGGATAACTTATTGGCGCAATGTTTAGCGCAATCTGGCTGAGGGAAGGGACAAGCTTCTAGGCGCAGAAAATTCATCGCTTCCACGGTGCGAGGCGAACTGATATATCCCGCTAATGGTACGCCTGTCGATCGTAATTTATCCCAACTTGCGAGTACGTCAGGCAAAATCTTCGCCCTCGCTTCAGCAGGGAGCATTTCCAAATTCCAATGAATTAAAGAACCATCCTGAAGCGCAACCATAGGATCGACCTCTGGCTCTTGACTTCTGACTTCTACTGCCAGATCTGCAAGGGCGATCGATTCCAATGCCATCCGTTTTAAGCTCATCCATTCTTCGGTCTGAATCCCCCATTTTCTCGCGCCATAAAGATCTTCGGGCTTGTAATAAACTTCAGGGATGCTATCTAATAATGGATATGCTCCCGACCCATAGTGGATTTGTACACGTCCGATGTTAATCAAATAACAGTAAGCAATTTCGTGACGACTGGGTGTAATTTGGGAACCATCGGTGGCAATCGCGGTGTGAGGGGTTTCGATCGACTTAATCATGGTTTTTTGGGTGAGCGGCTCCACTGGTTCGGCACAGGCAAATGCTAGAGAGCTACTCCACTCTTCTCTTTGGGCAACAAGTTTGGGTTGATTAGAGATCGATCGATTAAATAAAGCTTCTGCCAGATTCAGCTTTCCTGCCAACTGTTTTGCTTCTTTTTGCAATTGCTCCGACATGCCCTGCATTTGCCCTGCAACTTTAAGTAAATCCAGCATTTTGGTGAGACTTGAGTTTATTTCTTTGATCATATCGCCTCGTCGGCTGGAATCTGATTTCAGCACGCCTAGCTAATGGTACGCAAATGGGATGGCTGATCGACCCTGCCGAGTGACTTGTGGTGATCTATCAGCCCCAACAACAACCAATTGCGATCGACAATCCCGAAACCATCCTCCTCGTTCCCAACTTTGCCAGTACGGTGCAACTCGCTCTAGGGCAAATCTTTGAC
>JARCMB010000353.1 GCA_030248825.1 Pseudanabaenaceae cyanobacterium MP8IB2.15
CTTTCTTACTCGGTTAGTAGCTACATGGGTCTGGTGTTTATCGCCGTGGGGACAGGTCAATCAGCTTCAGCTTTGCTTTTGGTTTTGGTTTATGCCGTGGCGATCGCGCTACTATTCATGTCGATCGGTACAGTGATTTGGAACAGCATTACTCAAGATCTGACGCAGCTAGGGGGTTTATGGTCGCGTCGTCCGATTGGAGGCTTAGCATTTCTGACTGGGGCAGCAGGATTGGTGGCTTTACCACCCCTAGGTGGATTTTGGGCGTTGTTAAAGTTCTGTAATGGTCTATGGTCAAATTATCCTTGGCTGGTAGTATTTGTGCTGATTGTGAATGGCATCACTGCTTTTAGCTTGACGAGAGTTTTCTGTCTGATCTTTGGCGGCGCACCTAAGCCAATGGCCCAGCGATCGCCCGAAGTTCAGTGGTCGATCGTTTTGCCGACAGTGACTCTAATGGGATTTGTTTTACATTTGCCTCTGGTTTTACAGTCTTTCGATTTATTGCCAATCTGGGCAAATCTCAACAAAGACACAGCTTTGCTCCTAATTTGGTCAACGATTTTTGGCTCTAGTATTAGTGCGATAATTTATCTCGGCAAGTCGATTTCTAAACCCGTCCAGTTTCCGCTCAAAGGTCTACAAGATTTACTGGCAAACGATTTCTATACGCCTAAAATCTATCGCCAAACGGTCATATTTGTGGTTGCCGTAATTTCTCAAATCGCCTTTTGGATCGATCGATACATCTTTGATGCTTTAGGGAATCTGTTTGGTCTGCTCACGGTTATGAGTGGAGAAGCCCTTAGATACACCACTGTTGGTCAAACCCAAGCCTATGTATTAACGGTCGTGATTGGCATTGCCACAATTATTTTAATTAGTTTTAACAGCCTCTTCTAACCAAATAATTAACCATGCTTAGTCTACTCATTTGGCTTCCTCTGTTTGGCGCGATTGTGATTGGGGTTTATCCCAAGCTTAGTGCTGCTCGTAACTTTGCCCTATCGATCTCTTCAGTAACTTTTCTGATCGCTCTATTTCTATTCTTCAAGTTCGATCCCACGATTTCAGGCGTGCAAATGGAAGAATATCTACCTTGGCTGCAACAAATTGGCTTAAGTTATCGCTTGGGCATAGATGGGATTTCCCTGCCGCTATTAGCCCTGAATAGCTTCTTAAGCTGGATTGTGATCTATGGCAGTAAGTCAGAGATAGATCGATCTCGTCTTTACTATGCTCTGATTCTGGTCGTTTCCAGCGTTGTGGCTGGGGCATTTGTGGCGCAAAATCTTTTACTCTTTATCCTGTTTTATGAATTGGAGTTGATTCCTCTCTATCTGCTGATTGCAATTTGGGGCGGCGAAAAACGTACCTATGCTGCCATGAAGTTTCTGATTTATACGGCAATTTCGGGATTTCTGATCCTGTTGGGATTCTTTAGCTTGGCATGGTTAAGTGGCTCATCTAGTTTTGATTACACCATCAACCTGCAATCGATCGGCTCGATTCCGCTCCCAACTCAAGTTATTATTCTGACAATTATATTAGTGGGATTTGGGATTAAAACTCCTCTAGTGCCACTTCACACTTGGCTGCCAGATGTATATGTAGAATCTTCACCTAGTGTGGCGATTTTGTTGGGAGGAGTCTTATCTAAATTAGGAACCTACGGCTTCGTGCGGTTTGGCTTGCAACTAATGCCTGATGCCTGGGCAGAGCTTTCGCCTGCGCTAGGAATTATCGGCACTGTCAGCGTGCTCTATGGCGCTTTAACCGCGATCGCCCAAAAAGATATTAAGCGCATGGTTGCCTACAGTTCGATCGGGCACATGGGCTATGTTCTTGTCGCCTGTGCCGCAGGGACAAAGTTGAGCTTAATCGGAGCAGTTGGGCAGATGGTAAGTCATGGCTTGATTTTGGCACTTCTATTCTATTTGGTCGGTGTGATTGAAACCAAGGTCGGAACAAGGGATCTAGATTCGCTAAATGGATTGCTCAATCCGATTCGGGGGCTACCTCTGACCAGCACCCTATTGATTATTGGTGGTATGGCAAGTGCAGGCATTCCTGGACTAGTTGGCTTTATTGCCGAATTTTTGGTCTTCCAAGGTAGCTTTACGGTCTTCCCAATTCTGACGCTGCTCTGTATTATTGCCAGTGGTCTGACTGCGGTTTACTTTGTGATTTTGCTGAATCGCACCTGCTTTGGCAAGTTAGATAATGCCACAGCCTATTATCCCAAAGTCACTTGGGCAGAACACACCCCCGCGCTGATTTTGGTGGCTCTGATTTTCTTCTTAGGGATTCAACCCTCTTGGCTGTTGAAATGGAGTGAACCCACGACTAATTCTTTAGTTGCGAGTTTAGTGGAATCAGTCGATCGACAAATTGTGCTCCAAAGTCCAAGTTTAGTAGCTCGGAATTAATTTTTCGCTTACCGATAAAACCTAATACAGATTCATATAACTATGACAACTGCAACTCTTGAAACGACAAAGCCAGTATTACCTCCTTCTCAGCATGAATTTGCAGAAGTAATTCACCGTTTAGAAGCAGGTGGAGCGATGCTCCCCGATACTCCCGAAAATCTGATGCAGATTATTGGTTTATACAAGGCATATGCTGTACCAATGGACTTCTATTGGCGCAATCTGCTCTACATTGCCGAACAGGTATTTCTCGATCCTCTGCCTTTCTTCAAATACTTCATCCCCAAAGAATATTTAGAACTGCAAAATCACTATGCAGGCGATCGAGCAGATTTGAGAATCTGGCGTGGGATCGGCTCTGCTCATCCAGAACTCCTAGCATTCATGGAAAAAGGCGAAACGCTCAAAATGCCTAAAATCTTCCATCATCTTTGGCACGATCGAATCAACATGGAATTTGCCGAAGAATGTATGCGGGCAATGCTATGGCATCGTGGCATGGGTGGACAGTTCGATCCATATCTAGATAGCGATGAATATAAAGCAAATGCCGACAAAGCAATTCGGGCATACTTCAAATTCAATCCTGTGATGATGGGACTCTATCAACTTTTTCCTGACATGTTCTTAGAGCAAGTTCGTCAGATGTCTTATTACTCAAATCTGGGGCTATTTTGGGAAATCATGGCTCCTGTATTTTTTGAGATGAGTGACCTCTATGATGAGGGTAAAATCTCCAGCGTGCCCGAAGCGATGGATTTTTTGGTAAACGGCATTTTTGCGATTTCAGGTCGTCCGATCTACCATCAGGTTAATATTCGCGGCGAAGTTTTTGAGATCATCCCTAAATCAAAGGGCTTTATGTGGCTATATGAAGCAGCTTTACCCTATGTCGAGGCAGTGTTTTATCGAACTTCGCCGTTTAGAGGTACAAAGTCATATAACGCTCAGACTCAACAAGTTCCTGAAGATCAAAAAGATTTCTATTTTGGGATTCTCTATGCTGATGTCTTTCCTGTCGGTACAGCAGGGATTCCGCCAACTCTGCTCATGCAAGACATGCTGCATTTTCTTCCTCCCTATTTGGTAGAATATTACGCCAAACACTGTCGTGGTCAAGACGATATGCTGATCCAGTTGGGGGTTAGTTTCCAAAGATCGATGTATTGTGTGACTTCGGCGGTAATTCAGGCATTACGAACGGCTCTACTCTATCCTCTAGATGATCCAAATCCCAAACATCTAGCAGCAAATCGAGCATTTTTTGAAGCCCAATTGGATAGATTTAAACGCCCAGAAGCCCGAATGCGAAATATCCAAAGCCAAGATTATCGCTAGGTTAATTTTTAAGAAGTTAATTTTTAAGGGGACGTTAAAAACTGATTTTGCCTGACTAATACCTGCCCAATACTGTCAGCGATCTAGTAAGATTACTGATAGAAACTGTGTTTTGTATATTTGATTACAACTCAGCAACACAGATAAAAATCGCTCCCCACACCTAGCTATTACGAGAGGCAAAAGCCATGCTGAAATCTTTACAGTACTCGATTGGAGCCATTCGCGATGAAGCCCGTGAGCTGGTCGAACGCGGTTCCTTAGATCGGCATCAATGTTTGCTTTCACTCTCCAAATTCTTTCCCGAACGCGAGTGGGAATCTGTAGAAAGAGAGCTAGAACTCAATCAATACTTGCTCCGCGATTGTATCTTCGATTTGGTCACCAACGAAGAATGGGCAACTGACTAGTAAGATCTGGATTGTCAGAAAGTTCTAGTAATGGTTTAATATTCCTCTAAAACAAGCAGTTCAGGTAACTTTAGAGAGGCGCAGAAGCAATTGAGTAGTAACTTAGGGCAAAATTTGAGCCAAAACTTACGCCAGTTCGATCGACTGAAACAATTTGTGATGCCTTCTGCTAGTATGCTGAATCTAGATCGTCAAGTGGCATCGGGAGCAGGCATGTCTCAAGCAGGTTCGCAATCAATCAAGTCTGCGGTTATGGTAATCGGTGGTGGTGAGGATAAAGTCCAAGACCGCAAAATATTACGAGCTTTTGTCGAAAACTCAGGCGGAGAGTCTGCTCGGATCGCAATTATTCCATCTGCCTCGCGTGAACCTGAGGAGATCGGACGTATTTACAATCAAATTTTTACAGAGCTAGGCGCAGCTAGTGTTGAAGTGCTTGACATTCGAGAGCGCACAACTCAACAGGACTTAACCGAACTAGAAGCTAAGGTGAACAACCTTACAGGCGTGTTCATGACGGGTGGAGATCAACTGCGGCTCTGCGCCCTAATTGGGGAAACACCTTTGATGATTGCAATTCGCGATCGAGTACATCAAGGCAGAATGGTACTTGCTGGCACAAGTGCGGGTGCGGCGGCAATGGGGCATCATATGATTGCAGGTGGCAGTACTGGCGATCCACCCCACAAGGAAATGGTGAATATGAGCACTGGGTTGGGTATTCTGCCTGACGTAATTGTCGATCAGCATTTTCACAATCGTAATCGCATGGTGCGCTTGATGACAGCAATCGCCTCCTATCCTGACAAGTTAGGGGTCGGGATTGACGAAGATACAGTGGCGATTTTTGAGCAAGATCACATTTTGCGCGTCATGGGCAGAGGTACGGTAACAATTGTCGATCCTGGCGAAGTTTCCTACAGTAATCAAGTTTGGGTCAGCAGCACTGCACCATTAACCATTCATAATCTGCGCGTTCATATTCTCAGTGCTGGTGGTAAGTACCATCTTCTCAAGCGCACGCCTCTAAGCCCAAGTATCTAGACTAAGTATCTAGCTAGGTTTTAGATCGGCTAGATGTTCACTAATTGCCTGTAATGCTTGGGCGGCGGCAGATTGTTGCGCGGCTTTAATGCTACTGCCCTGCCCTCTGCCCCAAGCACGTCCTTGTAACCAGACTTCTGAGCCGAAAATCGGTTCACGGTGGCTAGCTGACGTGGCAATTTGGGTGGGAATTTGGATGGTAATTTCGATCGAACGGTACTCTGGCAATTGCTTCCAATATCCCTGAGTAAGCTCTTGGAGCGCAGCTTTGTAGTTACCTAGAGTCGGATCGGTTTGGAGGTCTTGGGCAAGTCGTTCCCAGTGCGTGTCTAGCCAAGGACGAATCAAGCTGAGATCGTTGGTACTTAGATAGAGAGCGGCAAGGAGAGCTTCTAAGGCATCTGCTAATCTCGATCGAACGGAGCGCACATCACGCCGCGCTGATTCTGTCATCACCAGAAATCGATCTAGGCTATAGCCATCAGCAATTTGGGCTAAAACTCGATCGCTGACTAAATGTGAGCGTAAGCGGGACATTTCACCGACCGAACTAGAGCTATAGGTTTCACGCAAAAATAGCGAGACCGCCAACTTCAATACGCTATCACCCAGCAATTCCAAGTGATCGTTGTTGTAGCTAGCAGAATAGGTAGGATGAACCAGAGCTTGATCGACTAACTCCCAGTTAATTCGATCGCTAGAGTCTACCTTAGCTAGAAGCGGCAAAGGGATCAAACGCTCTAAAAGCTTCGTTAACTCCTTACGGCGGCGGGCATCAATCACAGTCAGTCCTCATAAAAGCATTAACAATTACAGCTAGAGGTAGCATAACCAAGTAAAATTACAACGATGAATATTCTAAAGTTGAACTAGCTTAAAGACGAACTAAACCCTTCATATAGTTAAGGTTAAATCTATTTTTGTTATAGTTCAATCACAAGTTAAACCACAAGTTCAAGCACAACTAAAAACTATTTGCAGCTTTAAACTATGCCGAAACGCTTTGTTTCAATCATACTAACGTTTATTCTGGGTTTGGCTACCAGCTTCTGGATTGTTGCTTGCCAATCTGAAACACCAACAACTCAGACCACAGCTTCCCCCATGGCAACTGCGACTACTGCGGCTGTCGCCGATGAACTCAGGCTAGGAGTACTATTACCCGCGACAGGAGATTTGGCTTCGATCGGTGCGCCGATGGTCAAAGGCATCGATCTGCTGGTAAGCACCGTGAATGAATGTGGCGGGGTTTTGGGTAAACCGATCGTAGAATTCAAAGAAGATGATCGCACTCAACCTCAAGCAGGTGCAGAAGCAATCACGAAGCTGATCCAAGTCGATAAAGTCGGTGCTGTCGTTGGCTCGTTTGCCAGTGGCGTTTCTACGGCGGCGGTCGCAGTTGCTGTCCCAAACAAGGTCGTGATGATCTCTCCTGGTAGCACTAGTCCCGTATTTACCGAAAGGGCAAAGAAAGGTGACTTCGAGGGCTATTGGTATCGCACAGCACCCCCCGACACATATCAGGCGGCAGCTTTAGCAAACCTTGCCTTTAAAAAAGGCTTTCGCAAAGTCTCCACTGTTGTAATCAACAACGACTATGGCGTTGGCTTTGAGAAGGTGTTTGTGGCAGCGTTTAAAAAGCTCGGCGGCACGATTATCAATGAAGCAAATCCCACCCGCTACGATCCGAAAGCTACAACATTCGATGCTGAAGCTAGAGGTGCATTTGGTGGCAAGCCTGATGCCGTGGCGGCTGTGCTCTACCCAGAGACTGGCGCACCTTTGATCAAAGCTGCCTATGAGCTAGGTTTGACCAAAGATGTCACGATCTTGCTGACTGACGGTGTGCAAACCGAAGACTTTCCGAAAGCGATCGGTAAAACTCCCGATGGTAATTTGATCTTGGCTGGCGCTCTCGGCACAGTTCCTGGTGCTGATGGTAAATCTTTGGAAACTTTCAGCAAAAACTTCAAGGAAAAAACTAACGAGTCTGTTGGAGCTTTTGTACCTCACTCCTATGACGCAGCAGCCCTAGTGGCGATCGCGGCAGAATCGGCAAAGAGTGCGACGGGTGAAGCGATTAAAAGCAAAATCCGTGATGTTGCCAATCCTCCTGGTCAAGAAGTTGCTGATGTTTGCGAAGCTCTGAAACTGGTCAAAGCTGGTACAGAGATCGACTTTCAGGGTGCTAGCGGCAACGTTGACCTCGATGAGTTTGGCGATGTTAAAGGCAGTTACGATGTCTGGACAGTAGAACCAGATGGCAAAATCAAGGTGATTGATAAAGTCTCTGCTTAGAATATCCATTCGATCGAACCAAAGTAACATTAGTCCTGTATATCCTTAAAAGTAGTTAACAGAATATTTCCGAGGTTACAGGACTAATCTATCCCAACTCACAAGTTGCAATCAAATATCAATCAAGTGTCAACTCAATTTGTTAATAGCTTCCAACTACTATGCCAATAGATTTAAAGGCAGCCGAGCAACAAGCTGTATTCCCCTATCTGCCTTACTATAAAGACCCAAATCGCAAACAAGCACTGCCCTATGCAATTTCTCTTTATAAACAAGGCGAAATGCAGGGTGAGCGTCAGGTTGAAGGAACTGCGCCAATTCCTTTCTCAGCTAAATGGAAAGTTGCCACGCTTCCATCCGATCTAACGCTTTGCCGAGTTGAGTTTGAAGGCAACGCAGAGCTAAGTTATGAATTGCAGATGGAAAATAGCAAGTTTGTAAATTATTTAATCGATGTTGTCTCTAGTATTCGTACTAAGGGCGATGAAGGGGCAGATTTTCCGCAAATGTTCTACAGCGAATTATTTAGAATCAAGGTTGTGACTGAATAGCTCTTATCGCATAAAAATAGGCGAGATCGAACCAAATTTCCGTAGCTCGTGTATAATCTCCCCACAAAGCTTGCGTAAATGCAAGGGAAGTACTAAAGTGCAGGGAAATTAATCATGGTAAGGGGATAAATTACAGTGTCCTACTCGTCTCAACGGATCGAATATCCAAATCGACAAGAGGTTGAAGCCAAAGTCGATCCAGTTGTCATCAGGGCTGCGAAACAGGTCTATCGATTTTATGTGGACACATATGCGTCTCAGTTGCCCCGTCCGATGGGTATTGCAGTAAACCGCGATGATATGAGTGGCAAGTTAGTTTACTCTCAACTAATTCTGTTGCCGAAGGAAACCTTTGTCCCGATCGAACTAATCGAGGCAACCGATCACTATTAATGATTAACGAGAAATTAAAATTAAAAAGAAGAAGCCAAACCAACTTAAATCACTCGCAGATTTAGTGAATGCTATCATTATGCTATCACTCATATGATGCCAAAAAAGAAGCAGAAAATTAGATGGCAGCAATTACTATCCGTAACATTTCCGACGAAGTAGTCGATCGAATCAAACATTTGGCAGAACAGAAAGGGATTTCGATGGAGCAAGAAGTCCGCGATCTGTTGCAAATTCGCTATGGTCAGCGTGTTGAGGTGTTAGCACGGCTCCGTCAACGCACTGAGAAGTTACCGATCGAACAAGAGAATCGAGTACTGGCGTGGAAAGAGGAAGGGCGACCCAAATGGTAATTGATACCATGGTGTTTGCCTATGCTCTGCTTCATGTTGAAGATAAATACGAACAATCGATCTCAGCTCTAGAATCTGCGGCTCAGATTGTCGCCCCTGATTCGTTATTTGCGGAGTTGGGTAATGTGGTGTGGCAATGGATTCAGTTTCGCCAACTACCTTTGCAAGCTGGCTTGGATGCACTTCAAGATGTCGAAGCATTAGTCGATCTGACAATTCCGAGTTCTCATATTCGAGATGTTGCGCTCAAGCTTGCAGTCGAAGCAAGTCACTCGTTTTACGATACATTGTTCGTTGCCGCAGCAATTCAGGCCGATACTCAGGTTCTAACTTTCGACATAAAGCTAGCAAATAAGTTTAGAGATCGCGTGATCTTACTGAAATAGCAGACTAGATTTAGGCTTCGACCAGAATGTAAAAAATAATCCCGATCGATTCAAATCAAGTTCGGCAAGAAAAAGTCAGGTTGATCCGATCGAAATTAGTGTATGTTAAGTATTAATAACAAATGCTAATTTTAGAAAATCTTGCTATCTTCTCAACCCCAGTTAAAAAACAACTTTAGAAACAACTTAAAAAATTATTGGCAAAGTCGCAAATCTCTACTAGCTTTGATTTCCGAGAATCAGTCAGTGTGGTGGGTTGCGGCTTTTTTAGTTTCAGTGCCAGTGTTTTTTCAGGCTCCAATGGTGCGCTTTTTCCCTTGGCTGAGCTTGATTATGACTGTCGGCTGGCTGGCATTCGCCGATCGACTACTAGAACATCCCAAACGTCAAACTTGGGGTAGTTTAACTTGGGGATTTAGCCTCACATGGTTATGCGGCTCGATTTACTGGGGCTGGTTGCGCGATCTACCACTATGGCACTTGCCGATCGAAGCTTTGGCATTACCTTGGGCAATTTGGGCTATTTTAAAACAGCCGCAATATCGAGTTGGTGGTTGGTTTTACTTAGGATCTCTGCTTGGTACGAGCATTACCGACCTGTATTTTTGGTTGACAGGATTGATTCCCCACTGGCAATCGATCGTGCGAGTCGAGACGGACATTCTGGCAGTGCAGGCAATTTTGCAAACAGCGATCGGGCAAATTCAAACTGGTTGGGGCATCGGCTCGGCATTAGTGTTAGCTACGGTGTTACTGGTTTTGGGTGTCAGAGCTATTCGATCGGCAGAAACTCACCACTGGGCATTTAGCGGCGCAGTCTTAAGCACACTTTTAGTCGATGGGTTATTTGGTCTGGTTTGCGCTCTAAGCTGAGTATTCCGATCGATTAGAACAGGATTGGTTTTATCTAATGAGGGGTTCGGGGAGCTATAAGACCCCCGCCATAGTGCCTCACTTGGCGGCGGGATACATGGACTCAAGAGCGTATATCAAGTAGGCTCGATGCATACTTAATATACATTTACTGTATAGCTTAGCATGAGTAAACCATGCTATAATAGCTCTATGCTAACGATGAATTACCGCTACC
>JARCMB010000354.1 GCA_030248825.1 Pseudanabaenaceae cyanobacterium MP8IB2.15
AAGGTGTTGGTACTTGGGTTTTAATATTCCTCCGTAGATTAAGCGCAGCAGGAATGGCGTACCGCGCATCAGATGCCAGTCACCAGCATGGACAGACGCAGCGTGAACCCTAACCAGTACACCATGATCTGACAGTTTGGGCTGGTCAACCTTGACAGAGGGACTAACTCAAAAGCCAGCCAGCCTCCATAGCTTCAACTTACACCATAAGTTTGTCAAGATCGAAAACGCCTAGATTTCTGAAATTGAGATCGTTTTGTAGGGTAGGCTTTGTACGCGATCGATTAATTAGATCGAGACTAGATGACAAAGACGGGCGATCGAGATCCAATACCCCAAATTCCCTTAAGTCGGGAACGGGTTCTGCGTGCGGCGATTCACTTAGCTGACGAGGGTGGCATTGACGCGCTCTCCATGCGAAAGCTAGCCCAAGAGTTGGGTGTCAAGGCGATGTCGTTATATAACCACGTAGCGGACAAGAACGACATTCTTGCTGGCATCGTCGATATTGTGATTGGTGAGATTGATGTACCCGATCTTTCGATCGATTGGAAAACAGCACTACGGCGACGGGCAAACTCGGCTCATGAGGTGCTGTTGCGTCATCCTTGGGCGGCGATCGAGATCATGTCAGGCATCAATGTCGGTCCAGCAAGTTTGCGTTATATAGATGCGACGCTGGGTTGTTTGCTCGAAGCGGGATTTTCGCATGAAATCGCGGATCGGGCGTGGAATGCGATCGACAGTCACATCTATGGGTTTACGCTGCAAGAATTGAAATTCCCGTTCGATCCTGAGGATTATTCAGAAGCGGCGGCAACTGGTCTTCCACTGATCCCTGCCGATCGGTATCCATACATGAACCAGCTTACCATTCAAGTCATGGATGGGAGTTATGACGGTATTGCTGACTTTGAGTTCGGGCTGGAATTGATCCTCAATGGACTCGATCGATTTCAGGAAAAAGTCTGATAGTCGGTTTGGGTCAATGTTGATTCTAGATTGGCAATTCTGATTATTAAATGCCGAGGCAGAAATCGTTGTAATAAATTTTGGCAGTCTGGGTATTATAAGGCTGCGTTAAGAGTGAAGTAATTAAAGCTATTTATTAATTAATTTGCACCTTAGCAACCTGTAATTTGGGCGTTAGTTCTAAGGATAGTTAGGAATGAAAGCAGTAAAGTTAAACCTAGAAGATCGGCAATCCTGGCAGAAGTTCCAGCATATTCTGACTAGCTTTGCCTCAGACTACATTGACTTAGTTGCCCCAGAGCAAACTGAGTTTAGATTCGAGCAACAAGCTTTGTCGATCGCCTTTACCCTGATTACCGCTACTCCAGATCGGGTACGAGCTAACTTTTTTACCCAGAACCTCGAAAGCTTTTTGACGCGCTTAAACCTGATCGGCGTAAGACGAGTCGAACTCGAATTTTTTGCTACCAGTGCGATCGAGCGTTCTCAACCTGTATTCAGAGGTGGCTTTGACCTCACATTTATTCAGCCAGAAGTACAGTCGCCCCAAGATCGTAAAACTGGATCGATCGTGCGTCAGTCTGGGAAGCTCGTTACACGGAAATCTAACCGTCGCCCAGGCGCACTTGCACGTAGCTTCGATCGAGTTAAGGGCTGGCTGACCAATCCTCAACTATTGCAAAATCTTCAAGGTACAAGTCGTCTAGCCGCCAGAGATCCCAAAGGATTCTTGGTCGCGACTAAAGATACGGTCGGTGAAAAATTTGCACTTGCGCTTTCTTGGGTTGACACTTTCCCTTGGGAAGCTTGGTTTAAAGCCAAACAGCAATGGCAGTCACGCCGTCACAAACGCAATCTGCTCAAAGCTTTATTTGAAGACTTCATTTTTGCCGCGATTTTGGTGATGTTGCTATTTTGGGGTGCAGAGTTTTTGTCAGGGCCTACCCTGAATCTAGCAAATCTTCCCGCCCAGCACTACAGCGATTCGATGGATGCACCTAAATATAGATGTGGGAATCCTGGTCTAACCAAAAAGAACTATGTTTGTCTCGCTAAAGGGATGCCATATAGTCAGGTGACGAACATTCTTGGCGGCGAAGGAAAGCCAATGGCGATCGATACTAAATTCGGCTTAAACTCATCTCAGATTGAGCAGCAAATCAACAAAGATGGCAAGATGAATAGTGAGGATATTGCCGTAATCGTGAGCTGGTCTAGTGGTGATATGGCAATGAATGCTACGTTTAAAGGTGACAGACTGATTGCCAAAGGGATGCGAGGTCTGCAATCCTAGTTGAGTCAATAAATGAATTTCAGATCTAACTCCTCCCAAATTTTAAGTTTTCTCATGTTCTCCTTTGTTGCTGGTTTGGCTTTTGCTAGACCAGTTTTTTCTGTTGAAGGTTCGGATAGAGGTTTAGAGCATCGCTCCAATTTGCTCTCATCTGCTAGTCAATATCGCGAACAGGGATTAGCTTATCGTCGTCAAGCCCGTTGGCGTGAATCGATCGAGGCTTTCCAAAAAGCAGTCGAACTTTCGCCGCAAGATGTCTCAAGTCATATCCTCCTCGGCTGGACTTTACACCTCAACGGACAAGATCCTGATGCCACTCGATCGCTGCTCACGGCAGTCTATCTCAAACCCTCTTCGATCCAAGCGTTTAATGCTTTAGGCATTGTCTTTCTGGTTCAGGGCGAACTTCCTCAAGCCATTCTCACCCATACATGGGCAGTGTGGCTCAAACCCGACAACGAAATCGCGCATTACAATCTCAGTCTGGCATATCAACGTCAGGGTTTATATGATTGGTCGATCTTCCATGCTCAACGTGCTGCGAGTTTAGAACCTGATAATCCTCATCCATTTGTGGCGGAATCGATCGCCTATTGGGATAGTGGAGATCGAACTGCTGC
>JARCMB010000355.1 GCA_030248825.1 Pseudanabaenaceae cyanobacterium MP8IB2.15
CCCTTGATGTTGCTTCCAATGAAATGTTCAAGGACGGTCAGTACACGTTTGACGGGACATCGCACACTGCCGTCGAAACGATCGACTATTACGAAAAACTGGTGGGTCAATACCCGATCGTGTCGATCGAAGACGGTCTGCAAGAAGAAGACTGGGCAAGCTGGAAGTTATTGACAGATCGCCTGACTTCCACCCAACTGGTCGGTGATGATCTATTTGTGACGAATAAAACTCGTCTGGTGCGAGGCATTCAGGAAGGTTGCGCCAATGCAATTTTGATTAAACTCAATCAGATTGGCAGCTTGACTGAAACGCTAGATGCGATCGCTACGGCAGACAAAAAAGGTTACCGCTCTGTAATCAGCCACCGTTCGGGCGAAACCGAAGACACCACAATCGCCGATCTCGCTGTTGCTACTCGTGCAGGACAGATCAAAACTGGTTCGCTCTGCCGTAGCGAACGGGTCGCCAAGTACAACCGCTTGCTCAGAATTGAAGCTGAACTAGGCGATCGAGCTGTCTATGCAGGTGCTGTTGGTTTGGGCCCTGTGGGTTAGCCATCTCCTAAATCTCCTTGCTTTTCAACCTATATCGCCCCTAAATCCCCAATTCTGGGGACTTTGAGAACTCTTGTCCCCCCAGAATTGGGGGCTAGGGGGCGAAGGCTTAACTACCTGCTTCTACAGGCTTCTCATAGTTGATTTCCACTACGGTGTGCACGTTGCCACGCGGATTGGAATCGCCCTTTATGTGAACGCGCAGAGGATCGCAGGCAGCAATAAAGTCATCCAAGATTTGATTGGTCCAGGCTTCATGTGAGATGTAGCGATCGCGATAACTATTGATATAGAGCTTGATCGACTTTAACTCCACGAGAAGCTGGTTAGGAACGTAGGTGAGATAGATCGTGGCGAAGTCGGGATAACCAGAAAATGGGCATTTGCAGGTAAATTCGGGCAAGGTAATATGTACCTCATAATTCCTGCCTGGACGTGGATTTGGGAATGTCGTGAGCTGAGCTGCTTCGATCGCATCTTCGCCATAATGCAGATTTACCGCATCGGTAGAACTTGTAATATTTGATGTACTTGCTTTACTTAAGTTAGCCGCCATAGATTTTCCTTAATTCAATTAATTGATCGGAGATAAAACGACAACTGGGCATAAATTTTGACCTTGCCACTCGCCTATGCCGATTAAATCGTCTTTTTCATCGTCTTTCTTATTGTAAACCCGCAAATAATCGCCTGTGGGGATTGCTTCTAAGTCGATCGACTCTTGCCCAATTGCTTGTCCACAGCTCCAACGCTTTGCCGTTTCTGAATCTAGAGCGATCGAAGGTAAATGAGCTAAAGCGATCGAAGGCGGAGTTAAGTTAAAATTTTGGTCTAATTTCTGAGCCTCCACCACCTCAAATGTCACACTATTACTTAAGTCAAAGCCATTACTGTGAGTACGTTCTAACCCAGCCAATGTCCCACCACAGCCCAATTTCTCGCCCAAGTCACGCGCAATCGATCTAATGTATGTGCCAGTGCCGCAATCGATCGACACCACGATTTCGGGGAAGTCACCATGTCGCCAAGCTAGCACTTGAATCGATCGAACTTCCACAGTACGAATTGGGGCTTCGACCACTTCACCCGCCCTCGCTAAGTCATACAATCGCTTTCCCTGCACCTGAATCGCACTAAAAGCGGGTGGACGTTGCTGGATTTTGCCAAGAAACTGCGGTAATAGCTGTTCAACTGCGCCTAGGGTTAAATCAGGACAAGCATGTTGCGTAATTACATTGCCTTCTAGATCGTCAGTTGCCGTAACCAACCCGAATCTGATCGTTGCCTTATAACTTTTGCCTTCAGGTAAGAAACGAATCAATCTGGTGACTTGCCCTAAAGCGATCGGCAAGACTCCTGTTGCCGCAGGATCGAGTGTGCCACTATGCCCAATCCGTTTTTGTTGCAAGATCTTACGGAGACGACTAATGCAATCGTGAGCCGTAATGCCAAAGGGTTTGTTGAGGTTCAGGAATCCGTGGATACTGTCGTTTGATTTACCCATTTTCCGAAAGTATACTCAAAATTTCCCAAGTCGGGCTTAATATCGCGGATGAAGTGCCGCCTTACTGACTTCTCAGCAAATTATTTCATTACTCTACCAGCTTCTGCCACTAGAGCTTGACTGGCAAACATAGAGAAAATCACGGTCTACCCAAAGAATAAGCCATAATAAATTAAGCCAAAACCCATACACCAAGCTGATTGATTAACCACCAACTGCAAAGAATTTGACCTATGCTAATCCAAAAGATTGTCCAAGAACTACAAGATATCCCCGAAGATAGGTTGGCAGAAATTTATGACCTAATTCACGACTTTCGCATAGGTTTAGAGAGAGAGTCATCTCCTGACGAAACACCCACTGAAGAAGTGATTGAAGGCATTCGTCAAGGTTTACGAGAAGCATTAGCAGGGCAAACGATCCCATTGTCAGAAATGTGGGCGGGCATTGATGCAGAGTGAATCATCACCAATCCAAATTGATCTTACATCTCGATTTAAACGGGATCTTCGAGAACTTGCTAAACGCTATCGTTTAATTCGCACCGATCTTCAACCTTTAGTCGAACAACTTCAGGATGGAGAAATCATTGGTGATCGTATAGCTGGAAACAAATATCAAGTTTTCAAAGTTCGACTCAAAAATAGCAATATTCAAAAAGGAAAAAGCGGTGGCTATCGAGTCATTTATTATCTAAAAACCGAAGAAAAAATCATACTTGCCACAATTTATTCTAAATCCGATCTCTTAGATGTCAGTAACGAAATAATTGAAGAGGCTATCTCTCAATACGAGAAAGAAATTCAGAAATCAGATAATGTTACTACATAAAAGTTTACAAGGTGTGCTGTGATACTTAACCTCAAACTCTTGACTCCCTTAACCTCAACTTAAATTGAGGGCACTAGGATTTGTATTGTAGATTACTTTCGAGTTGCCATGCCTCACACTATTGATTCTAAGACTTCATTTCAATCAGATTGGCGGCAGTTGCTAGAAGGGCTTTACCAAGAGCGACCACTACATCCATTCAGCAGTGGTGAAGAGATCATGATGCATCCGCGCGAGATCTGGGTGGTTTGTCGTGGTGTCGTCCAACTGAGTACTTTTCATCCCTGTGGTGATGAGGTGTCCTTGGGATTAATTAGTCCATCGATGCCTTTTGGTTTACCTCTGACCTTGATTGACCCTTATCAAGCGATCGCACTGTCAGATGTCGATTTAATGAGATTAACAATGGTAGAGGTGGAACAGTCAGCAACATTGAGTCAGGGATTGTTTAAACATCTCAGCCGCCGCTTGCAACAAACTGAAGCATTACTGGCCTCAGTTAACCATCGCCGCGTCGAGGATAGATTACGTCAGTTTTTGTTGTTGCTGAGAGATGAAATTGGTCAACCAGAGAGTACTGGCAGTCGAATTAGCGTGCGCTTAACTCACCAGCACTTAGCAAATGCAATTGGTTCAACCCGCGTCACAGTCACACGCGCCTTAGGGCAGCTTCAAGAAGAAGGTTGGCTAACGATCGGACGAGATCGCCACATTGTGATTGCAAATTAAGTGATCGCAAATTAGCGTCCTTTAAAATCAATCGACAAGTTAACACCAAAAAGCACCCTGCCAGCAAGGTGCTTTTTGGTGTTGAGCAGCTACTAGCCGCGTCCTTGAATCACAGTAATCAGTAGAGGTGTTGTATCTGTTGCGAACTCCACACCCTCAGGTAGAACTAGATCGCTGATGTGAATACCTTGTCCGCCTTCAAGATGAGTAATATCGACATCAAACTTTTCAGGAACTAGAGTCGGTGGGCAGTTGACCCGCACAGTATTTAGCATCACTTCGATCGTACCGCCGCCAACCTTGACCCCAACTGGGATACCGATATAGTTGAGTGGAATTTCGACTTCCACTTGTGACTGCGACGCGATCGAAAAGAAGCTGAGATGATAGATCGCATTCTTATAAGGGTGACGTTGGACTTCACGCAGCAGGGTTAGCCCCTTAAAATCGCCATCGGTGATATTAACTTCGATCAAAGTGTTATTGATCGTCGCCTGACGCAGCAGAGTAGTTGCGACTTTAGCATCGAGCACGATCGATGTGGACTCAGCGCCTTTGTGTCCGTATACAGTTGCAGGAATCTTGCCATCCCGACGCAGGGCGCGGTTATTGGTCTTGGTTAAACGTGTTTGAGAATCAATCGTAAGTTGCATAAGTCAGTTGTCAGGTAAAAGTAACGAATTATCGGTTATACATTTAGTAAACCGCGTTTTGGGCCGTGAATTGGGTCTTCCACAATGATTGTTTGACCTCGGCTAGCTCCCAAGGAGACGATCGCGATCGGGACAGACATCATATCCTCCAGAAACTTCAGATATGTTCTGGCTTCTGAAGGTAGATCCGCCAAGGCTCGGCAGTCTTTGGTCGAACTGCGCCAACCTGGGAGAGTTTCGTAGATCGGCTTGCAACGGGCAAAAGCACGAGAGTCACTGGGGAAGTCTCTAACTATTTTTCCGTCTAGCTCGTAGGCAATACAAACCTGAATTTCAGGCAGTTCATCCAAAACATCAAGCTTCGTGACCGCGAGGCAGTCCAAACCATTGATCCGTACAGCATAGCGTCCGATCACACCATCAAACCAGCCGCAACGACGTTTGCGCCCCGTAGTTGTGCCAAACTCCGCGCCACGATCGCCAAGTAAATCGCCAACACGATCGTTCAGTTCGGTGGGGAAAGGTCCTTCACCAACCCGCGTTGTATAAGCCTTAGACACACCAATAATTCGATCGATTACGGTTGGGCCTACACCTGCGCCGATACAAGCCCCACCTGATACTGGATTTGAGGAGGTGACATAGGGGTAAGTGCCATGATCTAAGTCCAGCAAGGTTCCCTGCGCTCCCTCAAACAGGATATTACGCCGTTCCTTAATTGCTCGATCGATCACCAATGAAGCATCAATTACATGGGGGCGTAGTCGCTCAGCATAAATCTGATACTGCTCGATCACTTCATCAGGATTAAGCGGTGGCAGATCGTATAACTTTTCTAGGACTATATTCTTTTGTTCTACCGCCCAGCGCAACCGCTTCGGCAGCATTTCTCGATCCATCAAGTCCAGCATCCGAATGCCAACTCGTTCCGATTTATCCGCATAGGTTGGGCCGATGCCCCGACCAGTAGTGCCGATTTTATGCTCAGCCCTCTGTGTCTCTGCCGCTTGCTCGAGGACTCGATGATAGGGCATAGTGACGTGGGCAGTTTCAGCAATATACAGGCGATCTGTAGATACACCCAGTTCTTTAAGCTGGTCTAGTTCTTGCAAGACAACTTTAGGATCGACAACAGTCCCACTACCAATAATGCAGTCGGTCTGTGGATATAAAATGCCTGAAGGAATCAAGTGCAGCTTAAATGTCCGATCGTTAACCACAACGGTATGACCAGCATTAATGCCACCTTGATAGCGCACTACGATGTCTGCGGAGCGACTGAGCAAATCCGTGATTTTGCCTTTGCCTTCGTCTCCCCACTGAGTTCCGATAACAATTACATTAGCCAAGAGTTTTAAACATTAACTCGCAAACAATTTATCGTAGCAAATGATTGTGCAGTTTGTAAATTTAATTTTGAGCTGGAGTAGTTTGCTTAATGAATGAACCGATGTCAGAAATGTCTGTAACTTCAGTTGGTGTGCCACTGGTGATGTTGTCTTTAGGGTCGATGATTACTAACTCGCTGGCAGATACGCCACTGATAATTTCTTGGTTGGTCAGTCCTTTAATCCCTAATTTCACCAGACGTTGTTCTACTAAGCCTCTTTTATCCACGACAAAAACATAGGGTTGTTGATTGCGGTAGGCGATCGAATTACTCGGCAAAACCACAGCTTTGGGGTTAGCAGCGACGGCAACCCAAGCAGAAACGCTGGTCCCGATCCGAATTTTTGTGGCTCCACTAGTAACCCGAATTTTTACTTTCTGGGTTTGATTGTTGGCAGGACTGATGTTAACCACTTCACCGATTGCAGTTGCAAGCGCGATTGCCGATTCATCTGCGAGATCTCTAATCGCCGTAGAATTTGTCGTGGCATCTAGAAAAATATAAACTGTCTGCCCTGTTTGAACTCTATTAGTATTACTGGCAGCTAATTCGATCGTAACTTCTACCTGTTCGGGATCGGCGATCGAAATCGCCGCTACATCTGCTTCAGTCCGAACCCCACTCCGAACATCAGGTGATTGCAGATTCCAATAGTTGCCCTGCTTAATTTTGAGATCGGCGATCATGCCACTAATTGGGGCTTCGATCGATGTCCCTTTAAGATTTGTATTAGCGGCATCGTAGCTAGCGATCGCTTCTCTAGAATCATTCTTGGCGACATCGACTTCAGACTGGTTGGCAGCAACTTTTTCTCTCGCCTGACTAATACTAACTTCTGCACCACCAACATCAGATTTAGCAATTTCGACACTACCCTCGGATTTCTCTAGCTGATTGCGCTTAGTCACGTAGTTGGTGTCTACAGTGCCATTATCTCCAGTTTTTGAGGTGGCGTAACGCTCTAGGGCTAGCTTGGCTGTGAGTCGATCGCTCTCGGCAATTGCCAATCGAGATTTTGCCTCAGCTAACTTGTTCTCGGCTTGAGACAGAATGGCTTGGGACTGAGCTAGTCGATCGATCGAAGCTGCCAAATTTTTTGCGGCGGTGTTTTTTGCAGTTTCGGCTTGAGTCAAGTCAGAGATCGCTTGAATATCATCGACTTTTGCCAATACCTCGCCTTGCCCCACCATATCGCCAAGCCGAAGATCTCGCCCATCTTTTTGTCCTAGAAATTTGACGATGCCTGAAGTTTTGAAGTTGAGATAAACCAATCTTGCCGCAGCAACTGAGCCATTGCCTGAAACTAGATCCACTACGGCAGCCGTTCTAGCTCGGACAGTTTTGACAGGGATTCGATCGCCAATCGGGATATTAGCAACTTCTGAGTTAGAACTTAACTTAGCGGAATGATTCGATCGAGCTACTACTTGCCAGCCAATCTGAAACGGTACGACTACCGCTAAGCCAAAGGCGATCGCCCAGAGCAACTTATCCCACCGCTTGTCCCACCGCCGAGTTTTGAGCGCGTTTCGTAAGCTTGTGAGTTTTTGGCTTATCAGCTTTTGACTTGCTTGTGCTTGACTCGATTTAGGCTCAGAAGTCAGTACAACTTCCTGATTTTTGGGGCTGTTTTCTTCAGTTTCCATCTAAACCAACTTAATAATCAGGCTGGATTAGATTGTGCCACATCAACGAGTCCGATACTACTGGGCATACAGCGTAGGCTTTCCATGTTATGAATTGCCTTGGAGCCAAAGTATCGAGATCGGTGAGGTCTATGACTAATGGCAAGACGTGCCAAATTAGAGTCGATCGACCGATCAATATCTCTTCGTTTCCGCAAAATCATACTAAAATCAATAGCTGAACCTTAAATACTGGTTGCGCTGTCTTATGGAATGGCATCAAACTGACGCTCAAAGCCTAGCAACGATCGATCAAGAAATTGGTGACCATCCACTTTCTCCATCCGAGTATGAAATCGTGCGCCAAGTGATCTATGCCACCGCAGATTTTGAGTATAAAAACTTAATTCGCTTTTCCGAGCAAGCATTACAGGCAGGAGCAGCAGCTTTAGCGGCTCGGACTACGATTGTCGTCGATGTTCCCACCGTCCAAGCAGGGATTGCCTCAACGATTCAGTCAACATTTGCCAACCCTGTTTACTGTGCCAGCGAAACGATTACGCGCCCGCAAAAAGACAAGTCGCAAGCAGCATGGGGGATTGAGACTTTAGCCCAACGTTATCCCGAAGCGATTTTTGTGATTGGCGAAGCTCAGACTGCGCTGACGGCATTAGTTCACCTGATCGAGATCGAAGAAATCAAACCTGTGTTGGTGATTGGTGTGCCATCAGGGTTTGTCGATGTGGATGTGGCAAAATCTCGTCTGCGCGACTCTTTGATTCCACATATTCGCGTCGATGGGCGCAAAGGTAATGCGATCGTGGCGGCAGCAATTCTCAATGCTTTGGTCAAACTCTCTTGGCAAGCCTATGGCAGTAAAAGTGAAATGTAGTTATGGCTGGGATTAGGGCAGGATTAGGCAATATGGGCGGCAAGTTTACTCTTGGTTCGAGTGAGATGACTGGACTTAACCCGTTTAATTTGTTTCTCGCATAGACTCTGCAAATCAGCATTGCTAATTTCTACACCTGCTTGCGAGTTATTTACTTGGTCGAAAAAGATTAAGCTATCTACCGCCTTGAGTCCCAATAGCTGAAATAGGATGTCAATTACGCCGATTTCCACACAAACCAGCTTGGGATCGCCGACCTGTAAACGCTCCACATTTGCCGCAGTCTGACTACAGTAAGCATAGACAACGTTCTTTTCGATTTCAGGTGAGTCGCGGTTGCTCAGTGTCGTCATCAACCAATTACTCTGCTCAGATTGCAACATGAAGTAGCTTGGATGCCCTAATTTGCTGGCGATTGCCGACAGTACGGGTGTAATTAGCCCCACGGCATTGGCAGTAACCCCATCTTGCGGCGCATTGTGTAATAGATCTGCGAGTTGGTCGGCGATGATTTGTGATTGCTGAGACATAACTTAAGCCATATAAACTTTAAATCGTTGCTCTAAAAAGCCCTTGTGGTTTGATTAATAGCACCAAAATCATGATCAGTAAACCCACGCCTAACTTATATTCCGTACCGATGCAATATTTGGCTAATTCGCCCAAGTTGGCAGGGCAAACCGTGCTGACTTCCTGTGCCACACCTACGATCATAGCTCCTGCGATCGCGCCGTAGGGATTCCCAATCCCACCTAAAATTACCGCCGCAAACATTGGCAAAATCAGAAACCAGCCCATATTGGGATGCAAGCCGACAATCAAGCCATACATGCCGCCACCTAGAGATGTAATCGCCCCCGCAATTACCCATGTCCAGAGGATGACTCGATCGACGTTAATCCCAGCAACTCTTGCCAGTTCAGGATTGTCCGCCACTGCCCGCATCGCCCGCCCAATTTTCGTGTTTTGGAGAACGTAATAGAGCAATGCAATCACCACCGCCGCGATCGCAATCACTACCATGCGATTACGAGTAATCAAAAACCCCATTACTTCGATCGCGGGAAATGTGGGCAGATTATATTTTTGCGGCGAAGTTCCCCAGATTAAAATAATGCTGTTCCGCACCACCAAAGCCAGCCCAATTGAGACGATCATCACGGTTGTTGAAGTGGCACGCTTCGATCGTAATGGGGCCCAAATCATCTTTTCAAATAGCAAGACGACAGCGATCGAAACGACACAGCCAAACCCAAAAGCTAACCAGATCGGAAAGTTAAATACGGTATTGGCAAGAAAAGCTAAATAGGCTCCTAGTGTCAGAGTATCGCCATGCGCGAAGTTTGCCAGCCGCAAAATGCCATAAGTTAAAGTTAAGCCCACCGCCGCTAATGCAATAATGCTGCCAACCGCGATGCCATCAATACCTGCTTGCAGTAATTCCTGCATATTCTGCGATCCCCTAGGATTTGTGACCTTATGTTACTACTCAGCATCATAGTTAAGCTTGCTTTTGGTTGAGCATTTGGATCAGGATTCTCACACTCTCTGCCTGCTGTTCGGCTACCCTTGCCTGTTGCTCGGAGACTCTGGCATTATTTGCGATCATCTGCTCAATTCCAGTTAGACGCTCGTTTGCTTCTGCGGCGTTCCGCGTTAGGGTTTCTTCAAGCCGATCCATACGCTGATTCGACTGCTGCGCTACTTCAGTTTGCTCCCGAAAAAATTTGGCTTGCTCATCAGCCAGTTGCACAAATACCGCGACAACGTGCTCTAGCTTGGCATCGATCGAATCTAGTGTGGCTGGGGTGGTTGCCATTTATTTTCTGCTGAAATATTAGAATTCAAGATTACTGCGCTTCTAACCCAAATACATCTGCCCACGAAAAAGAAAAATCGGGGAAGGCTAGGATCGCAAATATATCACCCTGTTCAAAGCGGCGGATCTGTTTGTAACCAATTTTCCCAGGCTTTGTATAAGCTTCGATCGATTGTTTATTAAGGTCAAATAACCAGGCTTCTGTAATACCTGCCGCGCTATAAAGTGCCATTTTTACCTCGAGATCGTAGGAGATCGTGCTATCTGCCACCTCCACAACTAGCAAAATATCTTGGGGTGTTGGTAACGCTGATATATAAAAATCATCACGAGGTTTCAGCAGTGCTAGATCTGGCTGTGGCTCTGAAGTATTGCTCAAATAGACTGGATTTTGCACCCAAATGAGGACGCGATTGCCTAGTCGCTGTTGCCATAATTTGTCTAGTCTCGCCACAGTAGCAGCGTGTTTCCTCCCGATTGGTGACATTTCGATAACCTCGCCATTAATTAATTCAACGCGATCGATCGAGGAGATAATTCCTGTCGCCACCATTTGATGATATTCATCGATCGAAAATCTACGTCTAGCAATTTGGGCAACCATACCTTACGCTCCATGTTTTTCCAATATATTTTGGGGTGATGCCATGATTAGGAGATTTCCTTTAAAGAATCTACCCAGCCCCCTGCCCCCAATTCTGGGGGTTCTGAAAATCAAAGTCCCCAGAATTGGGGATTTAGGGGCTTCGGAATGGGTAATTTTTTCACCAGAAACTGCCTTAAAGGAATTAGTAAAGTCAATGATAATTCGATAGCCAAGCTTTGAGATATTCATCTTGAACAGGTGATGGATTTGGGAGCGATGTGATCGCGTATCGATCGGCTACAGGTTCTTGCAATACTAAACGGGTGTTAAATAGACGATCTTGGCTGAATAGAGTGAGTTCGATCGAATCATTAACTTGAAATTCTTGCAATCGATCCGTAAAATGCTCGGCAGCTATTCGTACACCGTCGATCGCTAGTAGTTCATCTCCAGGATTAATTCCAGCTAATAGAGCAGGGGAATTATGGCTCACAGATTTGACCATAGCTAAACCGTTTACCGTTTTGAGTGACATCCCAGTATAGGGTGGTGTATCGTGCGTGGTCACAGACTGGACTCTCAGCCCAAATGGTTCGAGATAGTAATCATAGTCTAGTTCCTGTGTGCCGTAGAGATAAGCACGGAAAAATGGCTGTAAATCCATGCCAGCGACTGATTCGATCACGGCATGGAGATCGGGTTCGGTAAAGCCGCGCTCTGATTTACCAAAATATTGCCACATCAATCGCATCACATCATCTAAACAACGTTGATTTGCGGTGCGATTGCGAATCAACAAATCCAATAGCATCGAGACTAATTCGCCTTTGAGATAATAAGAAATCTGTGTATTCGGACTATTAGGATCGGGACGATAGAGCTTAATCCAAGCATCTAAACTCGATTCGTACAGTGTCTGGAAGTGTCTGCCAGCAGTGGTTTGCAAGCGTGTGATATTCTCTCCCACCAGTTTGAGATAGTGTTTGATATCATATAAACCTGCACGCAATGGAAATATTTGATCGTAATAGCTAGTCGTGCCTTCGCTAAACCACAGAGAAGAGGTGTAATTTTCCCGATCGTAGTCAAATTTCTCCAAAGCCTTGGGTCTAATCCGTTTAACATTCCAAGTATGAAAAAATTCGTGCGCCACTAGATTCATAAATCTCAAATAGCCATCTTTACGAAATCCCAAACGTGGATAGTTAAGCGTACAACAGTTTTTATGTTCTAATCCACCATTCCCACTGGCAGAAAGATGGAGCAGAAAGAGATATCGATCGTAGGGCAGACCACCGTAAAGATCGGCTTCAATTTCGATAATTGCCGCCGTATCTTTGACGATCTGAGTTGGATCGGGATTGCCTTCTCCCCAGATAATTAACTCATGGGGAATGCCTCGTACCGAGAACTGATGACGGCTGTGCAGTCCGATCTCAAATGGACTATCGGCAAGCGTATCGAAATCTAGCGCGAAAAAAGTATTGGGTCGATCGAATACAGATGGTAGTGCTGTAGCGATCGACCATTCTTGCCGAGGTAAAACAATCTCAACTGTCCAAGCATGTTGTTCGTGTCCAGGCACAAACATAAATGTCGCCGCCCCATTAAAAAATCCATGTGTTCGATCGAGGTGATTAGTCCGCACTGTTAGCTCGTTCGCATAGATCAGATAACTAACTTGGATGTGATGATTACCCGCACCTGTAAGCACGTCAGTTGTGGTGATCCGCCAGTGATTTTTGCTAATCTTTTGCCAAGCTAGAGACGTGCCATTTCGATCGACAGCTCTAAAGCCTTGAAGATTCTTGGCATATTCGCGCACTAGATAAGAGCCAGGTGACCATACAGGCAGGTGTAAGTCTAGGTATTTTTCTTGCCAATCGCTAATCGTCAACTGAACGTGGATAAAATGATTCTCTGGCTGCGGCATTGCGACCACATATTGCCATGGTTGAATTGCCACAACTGATTCGGTCATACTTTCCCCTTTATTGTGCGAGATTGAACGATTTGCTGATTCTCAAGTTTAACTGAAGAGTCTTGGTATTTGAGGTAAAGAGCAGTTGCTTTGTCTGCAAACTTTACACGAACAGAGAGGGGGGAAATAATCTCGCATTCTTCAGCGTAGGGCAGTATTTCTCGAAACAACCAGAAAGTGCTGGTTACGGGCTTGATCGCTCTGCGGGTTGGCTGCGCTTGCTCGTTTAGCCACTCA
>JARCMB010000356.1 GCA_030248825.1 Pseudanabaenaceae cyanobacterium MP8IB2.15
GTCCCATCAAACGTGTACTGACCATCTTTGAACATTTCATTGGAAGCGACATCAAGGGCAAGAGCCACATCGATCCCAGGTTTATAACCTGCTTTGGTGATCGCATCTAACAACAAATCCAAAGCTGCCTGATTTGATTCTAGGTTAGGCGCAAACCCACCTTCATCACCAACACTAGTAGACAAGCCTTTGTCGTGCAACACCGACTGTAAAGCCGCAAATACTTCGGCTCCATAGCGCAGAGCTTCCTTAAAGCTAGGCGCACCGATTGGCACGATCATAAACTCCTGAATATCGACATTGTTGTCAGCATGAGCACCACCGTTCAGCACATTCATCATTGGCACTGGCAAAACGTTTGAGAGCGGATTTCCGAGGTAACGATAAAGTGGCAGGTCGATCGCCGCCGCCGCCGCTCTTGCCGTAGCTAGGGACACGCCGAGAATCGCATTAGCCCCAAAATTGGACTTGTTGGGTGAGCCATCACGTTTGATCATGGCTCGATCGACGGCTTCTTGATCTAGCGCATCCAACCCCACGACTTCGGGCAAAATCTTTTCTATAACATTGCGAACGGCAATCTGCACACCTTTGCCGCCGTAGCGTTTTTTGTCGCCATCACGCAATTCATGGGCTTCAAAACTGCCAGTCGAAGCTCCACTCGGTACTTGGGCTAGCCCGATCGCTCCCCCGACCAGATGTACTTCGGCTTCGATCGTGGGACGGCCGCGAGAATCGAGAATTTCTCTGGCTTGAATCGATTCGATCGCTGTCTTTTTACTCACTGTTGCTATTCCTCTGCTAGACTTTGCCATCTCGAGCTTAAAGCAGATAGGCAGAGCTAACACCGTTAATCGGCAATTTTTTGTGCTTTAGTGCTTCTAGTAAGGGAAAGAAGCATATTCATCCACAAATTGACATGATTTTCTCTACAGATTTTATGAAAAAATCTAAAAAAATTGCTCAAGACCATACAAAATAAAGGTTTTTCTTTGCACAATTTGCAAGTTGCTATTAGAATAAGTGATTGAAAGTCAGAACCTATAGGAGTTTCAAAACTATTAGGTAAAGATTTCTCTCAAAAGTCAAGCTTGAGGCTTAATTACAAATTTAATCCGCTATGCTTGACAAGCTAAAATCACTCTGTTTTACTCAATCACGGTGATTTTGCTGTAATTTACAGCATTATTGATATGTTATTGCCATCTTAGTGGCAATAGCAGCCTTAATCAGGCAATTTTAGAACACTTTAATCATTACTTCAGGGTGTAATCTATGAACAAAGGTGAATTAGTTGATGCGATTGCCAAGAAAGCCAGCGTCAACAAGAAGACTGCGGATGAAGTGCTAACTGCTACTTTAGAAGCGATTGTGGAAGCTGTTTCGTCGGGCGACAAAGTTACTTTGGTTGGTTTCGGTTCTTTTGAGCCTAGGGAGCGCAAAGCTCGTGAGGGACGCAATCCCAAAACTGGTGCCAAAATGGACATTCCTGCTACTACTGTGCCTGCATTTTCCGCAGGTAAGTCGTTCCGTGAAAAAGTCAGCCCTCCTAAAGACTAGTTAGCTGACCGATCAGAACTAGTCTTTTAAAGAAGGTGTAGGAATTCCTGCACCTTTTTTAGTTTGAGGGTGTTTGGATAGATCTTGTAGACTACAGATGGAAGTCGTGAAATTCTCCCGACAGGATTTAAACCATGACTAGAAAAGATCGCCCTGCCATACTTCATCCCGATGAGACTGACACCTTTCGTCGCTATTTCGAGCTGCGTTTTGCCCCTGCGGATATTCTGCGCGAACTCAATGCCAGTCTGATTAGGGCAGCGATCGACTTACCAAGTGTCACAATCACCAGTTCGATTGCCGATCTTAAACATCGACTAGAATCGGCGATCGTGCGTGTTAGCCTGACCAGTGAAGCCGCCCGCCGCGAAGTTTTGGTTGCGCCGATCTTGTTGGAGGTTGCGAATGTCACCGAAGCAACTATTAATATCGAGTACCCGATTGAGGTCGATCGATTGCTTAAGGGTGATTTAGATTATTACCTCCAGTCAAAGCACAGTATGTTGGTGGTAGAAGCGAAGCAATCAGATCTGACTAGGGGATTTACCCAACTTGCAGCTGAATTGATTGCTCTCGATCGATGGGTGGAGTCAGACGATCTGATTCTTTACGGTGCGGTCACAACAGGCGATATCTGGCAGTTTGGCAGCTTCGATCGACAACATCGTTTGGTGACTCAAGATACTTTGCTTTATCGTGTACCAACCGACTTGCAGCCGCTTATGCAAATACTGGCTGGCATTCTCACAGTCATGGAAAATTAATTCCTTGCAAAACTATCGTCTCGAAACTATTATTGAGGGTACTTAGTTTTAGTTTCGCATCCGAAATAATGTCTAATCAATACCTCTCGGTTAAAGAAACCTCTGAAATACTGAATTGCTCTGAGCAATATGTGCGTAAATTACTCCGATATGGCGAAATCGGTGGCGAAAGGATTAGCAGTCGGTGGATAGTTGTTTCAGAATCTGTGAGTCAGTATCTCTGCAAAGAAGATGATACTAATATCGTCATTCCAGATCACGCAAGAAGATCTCTCAGTAAGCCAAACCTGAAAGCTTTGAGCTTTTTTTCTGGATGCATGGGTTTGGACTTGGGGCTAGAAAAAGAGGGTATCAAAGTGCTTCTTGCCTGTGAAATTGATCCATCAGCCCGAAAGACGATCGAAACAAATCGACCAGATGTAGCACTGATCGGAGATGTTAGAGATTATTCAGCCGCAGTAATTCGGGAAAAGGCTGGATTGAGTCAAATGGAAGAGATTGACTTAATCGTTGGTGGTCCACCGTGCCAAGCTTTTAGTAGTGCGGGTAAGCGACAAGGGTTTAACGATGAGCGAGGGAATGTTTTCTTGAAGTTTATCGATCTGATCGCCGAACTCAGACCAAGATTTGCCGTGATCGAAAATGTTCGAGGGTTATTATCTGCTCCGCTACAGCACAGACCCCATGAGATGAGGGGAAAGAACTGCCCACCTTTAGAGCAGGATGAACAGAAGGGAGGCGCACTCCTTTTTGTGATTCAGCGGCTTAAAGAGTCTGGATACAGCATTTCCTTCAACTTGTACAATGCCGCAAATTTTGGATCGCCACAGCAAAGAGAAAGAGTGATCATTGCTTGTAGCCGTGATGGAGAAAAACTACCCTACCTCACACCCACTCACTCAGGGAAAGAGTTATACGGTTTGCGGCGATGGCAGACATTGCAAGAAACTTTGGAAGGACTTCCTAAAGATGGGCATCACTTTGTTAAGTTTCCTGAGAAAAGATTAAAATACTATCGCCTACTGAAATCTGGACAATACTGGCGGGATTTACCAACCGAACTTCACCAAGAAGCACTTGGGGCTTCCTATCATGCTGGCGGTGGTAAAACTGGCTTTTATCGAAGATTAGCTTGGGATAAGCCTTCGCCAACGCTAGTAACTCATCCAGCCATGCCTGCCACAGATTTAGCTCACCCAGAGGAGGATAGACCACTCAGTATTGAAGAGTACAAGCGAATCCAAGAACTTCCAGATGATTGGATCATTGCTGGAACTTTACTCGATCAATATCGGCAAGTTGGAAATGCCGTGCCCTGTTCTTTGGGAAGAGCGATTGCCAGAATGTTATTGACTCATTTAAAAGGAGAATCACCAATTGTCTATCCAGATTTTCCTTATTCGCGGTATCACAAAACCGATGATATGAGTTGGATGGCTGAAACCTTGGGTTCTTCTGAAAAAGCACCTGAAGTACAACTTTCTTTAAATCTAGCTTGAAGTCTCAGAGAGCAATTGCCAGGAATTATTGCTCTCAACTGCTAATGCATATGGATTTTCGGTCAAAATCCGTTGAACAAATGTGGCGAAATTGTCTTCGGAAAAACGATCGGTTCCATATTTCTCATTGAAGTCCGACCATCGATATGATCCTGTTTTAGCGTCAACTCTATACCATTTCTCTATGGGTTGATTTATCCTCACCCTAGAAGACGAGCTATTCTCTGAGTTGCTCCGATTCTTTACCTGCAAGAGAGAACCATCTACGTTACAAAAATCAACGTGACGAACAGATTCTCCCCAGCAGCAATACCAACCATACTCAATTAATTGTTCAGCCAGAAATTCTTCGAGGAATAATCCTAGAACATTCTCGGCTGACATTGATAGTCTGTGAGCATACTTGATTTGTTCAAGATGATCTGCTGTTAATCCTGTTAACCTAGCATTGATGATGGTATTTACAATCGGATCGGCAACTGTTCCTGGTGGCTGTGAGATTCTCTTTGAAATTCTATGTTCGGAACTATCGTTGTACTTTTTCAGCCAAGCCAAAGCTAGAAACTCTTGTGTCTCACCCTTTATAGTTGGAGAGAGTCCTGGATTTTTGTAACAAGCTGCTAGAATCGTTCGATGAGCTTCTAGAAATGATCGATTCTGCTGGGAGATTGCACTTTGAAAGATTTGCAAAAAAAATTCTACAGAACTGGAATTAGTAATGATGTCATCAAAGGTAACGGACATGAACGACTTACCTCATCCAGAAAAGAAAAATATTAATTATTTATCGATATTAACCGTCCAGATTGTACGCCAGAATCCTCGATCAGAGATCTACATAATTTAAGAAAGTATAAATAAATCATGCTCGTCCACGAACTATCGGTACAAGTTTCACCCGAACTCGATCATCACGATCGACTCGATCGATATTTGGCGGAATATCTCACCGAATTATCTCGATCGCGTCTCCAAAAGCTAATCGAGCAGGGTTGCGTGCAGGTAAACGAACTGGTCTGCGACAACAAAAAAACTCTGATTAAAACTGGCGATCGACTGATTGTGACGATTCCCGAATTGCAGCCCCTAGCAATTCAAGCTCAGGAGATCGCGCTCAATATTCTCTACGAAGACGAACATTTACTTGTGATCGACAAACCCGTGGGTTTGGTCGTCCATCCCGCGCCAGGACACGAAGACGGTACTTTGGTCAATGCTCTGCTGGCTCATTGCCCCAACTTGTCGGGGATTAATGGCGTTCAACGTCCTGGGATCGTGCATCGGTTGGATAAGGATACGAGTGGGGCGATCGTCGTAGCAAAGACCGATCTGGCGCATCAACACTTACAAGCGCAAATTCAGGCTAAAACCGCCAAACGTGAATATCTTGGCATCATTAATGGCGCTCCTAAAACTAGTTCTGGGACGATCGATGCCCCGATTGGTCGCCATCCGATCGATCGAAAAAAAATGACCGTAATCACTGACGATCGATCGCGTGCTAGAGCCGCAGTCACTCACTGGCAGGTGTTGGAACGTCTGGGTAATTACACCCTGATGAAGTTCGATTTAGAAACTGGACGCACACACCAGATCCGCGTCCATGCCGCACACATCGGTCATGCAATCGCGGGCGATCCACTCTACGGCAAAACGCTCAAACACACCACAGGGCAAGCTCTTCATGCTTGGAAATTAACTTTTGTTCATCCTGTTTCAGGTGAGATGATTGAATCGACCGCGCCACCACCCGCATCGTTTGAAAAATTGCTAACCCGCCTCCGCCAACAAATCTAGACTACTGAGAAAACTATCCATGTAGGATTCAATCACCACGAGCATCTCTTAAAATTCTGCTCAAAACTCAGTGAGTCCACTAGACGGCTAGCAGACTCACGCAATTGGATAATTCACTAATTCATCAACTAGGGTTTACATTTGGAACTTACAGACAACTAACTTAAACATTACTTTTGTTATTCAAGAACCTGAGCAGTTTGTCTCAGTATTTTTAGCTTGATGCCAATAACCGCTTATCTCCAATTTCAGGCTTAAACTTACATCCCTTATTGCTTGGTATCAGTTACTTACTATCTCGTTTAAAGTTCAGCGATTACCTCTTTCCTTTCTTCCTACCAATGCAGCAAAGAGTTAACAGAGAACTAACAAAATAATAGTTTTACTCGACTCAGCAACTTGTAAGATAACCCGTGGAAATCTCCTGCTTTCTAAGAAGTATTCTCAGGAGAATTAATAACAAAAAACTAGAAAATAATCAGACAGAAATCAACAAAGATAAGTAATCTAATTAACTCTGTAAGTAACTTAAAGGTCTTGTCTAAATCCGATCTAAGACTAGTATAAAAATAATCCAGATGGTTCTGACAAGTAGCCCATAAGTGGTTTAGGGAGGAGGCACTGCCCTAAAAACCGAATTACTTTTGTGCCTATTAATACAGTAGAAGAGTGCAACTAGAAATGCAAGTGTTTTAATATAAATTCACAATCAAATTAATCGAAAATATGCCCTAATTCCTAACTTATTCAATTTGTAATTCCTAGGGAATTACGGACTCTCTTGTGCTTAACTAGAAATGAGTATTCCCCAAAAAAGCGTCTGGGAATATTTGCAGAATTTACTGAAAACATCCTCATGCCTCGCCCAATCCCTAAGCTCACAATTAATCTAGTTGGAGGATCGGTTGCAATTGCTTTCTCACTAGAAGCAGCCCGCGACCTCATGTCTCAGATCGATCGACTGATGGGAAGTCTCCGCTCGATCGCGACAAGGTTCAATCCTCCTAAGAGTGATGATGGTGATGAGCCGAAGAATGAAACTAAAGTTAAAGTCTCGCCACAGCCCTCGATGGAATATCAGCATATGGGCGATGTCTTCCTAGAAATTTTTTGCAATCCGAATATTTGGCCGACTCCGTTTGCCGCGAAGGTGCTGATTACGGTGCGAGACGATCGAATTCGGCTGACGACTGAAGCAGAATTGAGCCGATCGATCGAAGATATCAATCAGTACATTGAAGCTGTGGGATGACAAAGGTAAAAGTAAAAGGCTATTTTTAGGCGGATTCGATCGAGCAAGTAGTAAACTAGAGGCTGGCACTAGTTTTTGATGTTTTCACCTAAAATCATGTCTTTTCTCCGTCAGTTCTTGGCTCCGTTTCTGATCTTCCTCACATTTCTATTTGCGTTGGTTGTGGTCAGTTCACGGGCTTTTCTTCCCAGTGACATGTTTGAACCTGCCCCAATTGGTTTGATTTCAGATGCCGTGTCTGTGGTTCTGAGTTTGACCGCGAGTAGCTAGAAAAATGTCTGAGCTAACTTGGCGACGGCGGCACATCATTTCGCTAGCAGATTTTACGCCCCAAGACTATGAGCTAGTAATGCAGACGGCATTGAGTTTTCAAGAAGTGCTGTCACGCCGCAATAAGAAAGTGCCGACCTTGCAAGGTAAGGTAGTGGCAAATTTGTTTTTTGAATCTTCAACCCGCACCCGTAACAGCTTTGAGTTGGCTGCTAAACGTTTGTCTGCGGACGTGTTAAATTTTTCACCCAGCACGTCTTCGTTGACAAAAGGTGAGACGATCCTCGATACAGCCCGAACTTTTCTGGCAATGGGGACAGATATTATGGTGATTCGCCATCAAGCGGCGGGTGTACCTGATGCGATCGCTCAGGATATGGATGCGCTGGGCGGCAAGGTGGCGGTGCTGAATGCGGGAGATGGTAAGCACGAACATCCCTCCCAAGCTTTGCTAGATTTGTTTACGTTGGTGAGTTATTTGAATGCGTCGAACCCGACTGCCAGTGAAATCAAGGGTAAGAAAATCGCGATTGTGGGAGATATTATGCATTCGCGGGTGGCTCGGTCTAACCTGTGGAGTTTGATTACAAATGGTGCTGATGTCCATCTCGCTGCCCCACCAACTCTCTTGCCGCCTGAGTTTGCTAGCTATGGTGCGAAAATTCACTATTCCCTTGCCCCTGCTTTAGAAGATGCCGATTTTGTTATGACTTTGCGCTTGCAGACTGAACGGATGAGTCAAAACTTAATTCCCAGTCTGCGCGAGTATCATGCTCAGTTTGGCATTACCCGCGATCGATTAGCGAAATGTTCACCACATGTTCAGGTATTGCATCCAGGCCCTGTAAATCGTGGTGTAGAGATTAGTTCCGATCTAATGGATGATCCGCGTTTGAGTTTGATCGAACGGCAGGTAACTAATGGCGTGGCAATTCGGATGGGTCTATTATTCTTAATCGGATCTTCTAGTTTGGACAAATTCTAACATTTAGACGCTCAAGGCAGGATATCAAAGTAATCACAATGCTTTGGACGCACAAGAGAAAAATCACGGCGATCTAAGGTTAGAACACAGGTAATGCCAACTCTCTCTGAAATTGCTATGATTGCGGCATCGACAAAATCGAGTTGACTATCAGCATACTGCTCTAAAATCTGATTTACTCGTTCTAAATCTGTAGCTGTAATCGCCTCAAGTTGAGTATTGCTAGCAGCCAGATTAGCTAAAAATTGGCGCATTGCTTGATGCCCTAATCTCGATCCAATCAAATAGCAGAC
>JARCMB010000357.1 GCA_030248825.1 Pseudanabaenaceae cyanobacterium MP8IB2.15
ATTTATAGTAATAGGAAAAGAACTGGAAATTGCCACTTGTGAATTTGTTGGTGTAATCATTGCGGCTGATTGCTCGATCCAGTAAGTCACCCAGCTAGGTTGTAAACCTAGGATCACAATTATTGCTGCCAAAGCGATCGCAGGTATCCGTTCTTGCCACAACACACGCGGATAAATTACGGGTAGATCTGGTTTGCCTTGGTTGGCTCGTTCCAGAGCGGCTTGCTCTAGCTCAGCTTTGCCACTGGGTAAGCGACCAAAAAATGCTTTGTCAACCAAAATCAAGAAGTAAACGGCGGTCAAACCAGTGCCAATCATACAAAGCAACGTTTGCACAGGGAAAACAGGAAAACTCCCCCTAAATACTAGAAACTCGGCAATAAATCCCACCATGCCAGGAATCCCCGCACTTGCCATCACGCCCAAAATCATCAAACCGCCAATGATCGGCAAACCCCGTTCAGGATTGAGTAGCCCCTTGAGCGTATTTAGATCGCGTGTCCCAGTCTTAGTATAAACCACGCCAACTAAGAAGAATAAAAGAGCAGATATCAAACCGTGGCTGATCATCTGGAATGATGCACCTAAAAGTGATAGCGGTGTGGCGGCCGCCATGCCCAGCAAAATATAACCCATGTGACCAACAGAGCTATAGGCAACCATTTTCTTCATGTCGGTTTGGATGACAGCATTAAAGCAGCCATATAAAACACTTACCACCGCCCAAGTTGCCAGCCAAGGGGCGATTTGTTGCCATGCTTCAGGAAATAAACCGAGCCCAAACCGCAATAGTCCGTAAGCTCCGAGTTTGAGCAATACACCAGCTAATAAGATCGAAACGGGGGTAGGAGCCTCGACGTGAGCATCAGGTAGCCAAGTGTGAAAAGGTACCAGAGGAATCTTAATCCCGAAGGCGATCAGCAGCACAATCAGAAGGGGAAACTGCGTCGCGCTCGGCAACGCTAGATTTTTTAACACCTCGAAATCAAAACTCAACGCCGACTGCAATCCCGATCCCATCACTGCGGTTCCAAAAAATACGCCCAGCAACAAAAAACCCGATACTGCGGTGTAAAGCAGAAATTTGGTCGCGGCATAGCTCCGTCGATCGCCACCCCAAATCGCGATCAATAGATACAGTGGAATTAACTCTGCCTCATAAAACAAGAAAAACAGGAGTAGGTTGGTTGACAGAAAAGCTCCTGACACTACGCCATTTAGTAACAGCATCAAGGCGTAGTACAGTCTGGGACGATGCATCTCACCACTGCTAGCCACCGCAATCAAAATCAGTAATCCGTTCAACACTACTAATGGCATCGACAGACCATCAACACTTAACTGATAATTCAGTCCTAGCGCACTAATCCAATCAAATGATTCCTTTAACTGCATCCCCGTCTGTGCGGGATCGAATTGCCAGAGCAACGAGAGGCTGAGCAGAAAAATCACACTGGCGATCGACAAGGCAATCGATCTTAAACGTCCAGCATCGATCGATTGAGGTAAACAGCCAAAAACAATAGCAGCGCAGACAGGAATCCAGACAAGAAGGCTCAACATACTTTAACCAACCGCACTAATACTCAACTAGCAGAAAATAAAAACGTTAGGATGCCTACCAAGATCATGCCTAGCAAGATCGTGAGGACATACTGTTGCGATCGACCAGTAACTGTATATCTCAGAGTCTCACCCGTAAGAATCGAAGCAAAGCCCAAGAAATTTACGAAATTATCAACAATGTTTCGATCGATCCAAGAAACTAGCTTTGAACTCTGCCCCACAATCAGGATGACCGTAAAGCGATAGATTTCCATAATGTACAAATCTTTGGACAGCAGGTTTTGCATAAATTTCAAGGTCAAGCGCACTGGCTTTGATGGTAACGGCACCGTGGTCGATCGATCTGGCCAGATGTAAATCTTCGCACCCACGCCAAATCCGATCGCACCTGATAATGCCAAAACTCCCGCAGCTTCCCAGTCTAGTGTTCGCCAACTAGGCAATACCCCCCAGTTGTAAAGCATCACAGGTACAAGCAGGGTAATGATCGTAAGTGAAACAATCGGTACAGCCATCAGCCAAGGAACTTCAGCCGCACGACGGGTCTTTGGCTGCACAGACCCCAGAAATACTAGGTCAAACAGACGAGTCAAGCCAAAAGCTGTAATCCCATTCACCAAAAACAACACCACTACCAAGCCAGGTGAAGAAGTCATCTGAATTCGATCGAGCCACGCCAGCATCGTCCAGAAATTACCCAACGGTAGCAAACCAATTAAACCCAAAGATCCGACCACGAAAGCCGTCCCCGTAGCAGGTAGCCGCGACCACAGCCCACCCATCTCGGTAATATCCTGAGTATATGTCACCACCATCACCGCACCAGTACTCATAAACAGTAAAGCTCTAGCAATCGCATGAGTAAACAAAAATGCGATCGCGACTTCGTTCTGTTGCATCCCCACCGCAATAAACACCAGTCCTAAATAGGCACTAGTCGAGTGAGCCAAAGCCCGCTTTAGATCGATCTGGGCAATCGCTACCAAAGAAGTCCCAATCGCCGTAATCGTACCCAGAGTTACCAATGCCGAAAGTGTCAGAGGCGAAAGAGCCAAGATCGGTTCTAACTTAATCAATACAAGCGCGCCACACGCCACCACGACCGAATTCCGTAAAATTGAAGCGGGGTTTGGCCCCTCCATCGCCTCATCCAACCAAAGCTGCAAAGGAAACTGAGCGCATTTACCAATTGGTCCCGCAATCAACGCTAAGCCTAATAAAGTAATTTGCTCTGGATGGTCGGCGGCAAAATTCAGAGTGGCTGGACTATTTGCCCAATCAGTCAAATCCGAAAAATTTAGACTACCCGCGATCGAAGACAGGGCTACCACACCCATCAGTAAAAATAAGTCACCGATCCGCTTTGTCCAAAAAGCATCCCGTGCCGCCGATACCACTAGAGGCTGAGCATACCAAAAACCAACTAACAAATAAGTCGAAAGCGTCAGCAATTCCAGCAGTGCATAACTGAGGAAAAGCGAATCACTAAGCGCAATCCCACTCATCGCCGCCTCAAAAAATCCTACTAGGGCGAAAAACCGTGCCATTCCCCAGTCGATCTCCATATAACCCAGAGCGTAAATCTGCGCCAGCAGACTAATACCACCGACTAAAACCGCCGCACCTGAACTCACAGATGAAATATCGATCGCGATCGACAAGTCTAAATCAGCTACTTTTAGCCAAGTTAAAACTAACTTTACTGGTGGCTGATCCCAGACAGCATTGAGCAGCAAGCAACTATGCGCCAATGACAGTATGGTCATAAATAGGTTGAAGTAGGCAGCAGGTCTCGGTCCCGTGCGACGTACTGCCCCCACAGCCCAAGGCAAGGTTATCACCGCCCCAATCCATCCATAGCAGGGAACCCACCAACTAGTTTGAATAAGTAACTGATTAAATGACATGCAAGAATCTTATAGATCTGAACTTAATGAATGAAGCCAATTGGTTTAAACAGTTGTGATAACAATTCTTCGTTATTTTAAGCTTTAACAAAGCATAAAGGCAGGAAACTAAATTTAGACCAAGTTTGATTTTTAGACTTTTTAGCAACTTCTCGGTAATCTAGCGACCAACCACAAGATCCTCTTAAAAGAGTAAGCCTAGGTATTTCCAAGGTAAGCTCTGAGATCAAATTCAGTCTTTTACTTTGCACTTGCACTTAATTCTTAACTTATCTACTAAGTATTTATACGGACTTATTCCTAACTCCATCGATCGATTTCGTTACATTAATTGAAGTAAGTAATCAATTAATTTTAATAATTGTTGAAAATTCAAAAATTGAAAGAACTGAGTCCATAAAAATGTAAGATTTAATTGATATTTTAATTAATTTATCGATCGACCAAAAACTGGTTGACTGAGACTGTTCATAAATCGATAGTTTCAGTAATTCGTCCAGAGATTAGTTTTAATAGTTAGTTTAAATGATTAGTTATATTAATACTTGCGATTTAAAATCATAATCGTAGATTATATTGCTAAAGATGCCATGACTGTCTATTCTTTATAGATAGGCATTAATTGAAAGCTAGAATCCGTTGTTCAAGATTGAAATGATGGGTATCCCCGTGTCAATTTCATTAAAAAGCATTAACTGCTCTTACTTGTTTTGATTTTCGATCTTGATCTTAAATTCTGATGTTAACTGTCTTATTTTTCTTGTCTGATTTTTTGACAAGAGTTTTGTTTAGGAGATTTTAGAAAT
>JARCMB010000358.1 GCA_030248825.1 Pseudanabaenaceae cyanobacterium MP8IB2.15
AATCGATTGAGTGCATCTTGGGCATTCATAATCCGAACTTCACGGTCTTTGAGTTCGGGCGTGATGTAACGCTCTTCGTTCACCAGAGTTTGCTTGCGGATGTAATTTTCGGGAGCTTGGTCACTTTTGCCGCGTGAGATGCTGATGTAATAACCAAATGCTTTGTTATAGGCAACCTTGAGCGTATTGATCCCTGTTCGATCGCGTTCGGTCTTTTCTAGAGTTTTTAACCATTCGGCATCAGCTTCGGCTTGCTGGCGCAATCGATCGAGTTCGGAATTAATCCCAGTGCGAATCAGCTTGCCTTCGGTCAGCAAAATTGGCGGTTCTTCGCTCAGAGTTTGCCGTAGTTGCTCAGCCAACTGTGCCATTTCAGGCGGTACAGTTTGTAAGGCTTTAAGATAAGTCGATCGAGATTTTGCCACTAATTCCGCAATACCTGCTAATCGGCTGAGCGAGAAAGAGAGCGCGACCAAATCCCTAGCATTAGCAGTACCCGCGCCAATCCGACTGCACAATCTTTCGATGTCATAGATTTGATTCAGGGCAGTACGTAAATCTCGGCGTAAGCTATGGTGCTTGACTAACTCTTCTATCGTATCGGCTCGATCGCTAATTCCTTGGATATCCTTGAGTGGCTGTAGCAACCAACGGCGTAACAACCTGCCACCCATAGTTGTCGAGGTCTGATCCAATGCCGAGAGCAATGAGCCAGACAGAGCACTATCCCTCACAGTTTGGGTGATTTCTAAATTGCGGCGGGTCTGGTGATCGATTAAGAGATAATCGCTCACGATGTAAGTAGAGAGCGGTGATAAGGGAACCTGCGTGCTTTTTTGGGTGGATGTGAGATATTCCAATAAGCCGCCCGCCGCTCGTACTGCTAGGGGTAAAGATCCACAGCCAAATCCTTCTAACGATCGAACTCTAAAAGTATTGAGCAACCTCTGTTTGGCTTCTGCCAAGATAAACGGAGTTTGAGATCGCGGGGTATAACAAAATTGGTCGGGCAGTCCATCGGGAAGAGGCTTTTGAGCACTCCTCATACCTGACTCTTGCCCCCTGAGTGCAGGATTGGGCGAATCGATCGGGAGCAAAATCTCGGCTGGCTGCAAGCGCAGGAGTTCCTGAGCGAGTTGCTCGGTACTGTGCAGTTGGGTCACCTGAAATTCACCCGTCGAGATATCGGTCAAGGCTAAGCCCCACTTAAGGTCACCAGACGCGCCACTGGGAACAATCGCTACAAGAAAGTTGTTTTTCCTCGCAGTCAGCATTCCTTCTTCGATCACCGTACCAGGTGTAATTACCCGCGTGACTTCGCGCCGCACCAACCCCTGTGCTTCTGAGGCTGCCTCCATCTGATCGCAAATCGCGATCGATATGCCTTTTTCGACTAATTGACTAGCATATCGATCGAGCGCGTGATATGGAATGCCTGCCATCGGAATCCGCCCCAAGCCTTTGCCACCCTCTCGGCCTGTCAGTACTAGCTCTAGCTCCCGCGAAATCAGACGGGCATCATCAAAAAAAGCTTCATAAAAATCGCCCAACCGATACAACAGCAACGCATGGGGATTCTGGTCTTTAGTTTCGACATAATGTCGCATCATCGGGGTCAGCAATGTGCGGTCAATCGGAGTAGAAAGAGGTAATTGATCGGTCATCTATTCAACTTTACTGAGACGACGCACAGAGAGCACATCTGACATCTTGGCAATCTGACTAGATATCTTTTCCAATTGGGGTCGATCGGTGATGTCAATACTCAGATCGATTAAAGCTGATTTACCAGGATGGGTTTGGACAGAGGCTTGGCGCACATTCACCTTTTGGTCAGACAGGCGAATCAGGACATCTTTGAGTACACCGACTCGATCGATCGTTTCAACTTGAATGTCTACTGTATAAGTTGGGGCGCGGTCTAAATCTTTAGCCATATTCCAGGCCACAGGAATCAGTCGATCGCTATCTCGGTCGATCGTATTAGAGCAGTCTTGACGATGGATCGAAATGCCGCGATTACTTCCCAATCTCACAACACCAATAATTGGCTCTCCAGGTAAAGGTTTACAACAACCAGCAATATGATACAGCATCCCTTCCACACCCAAGATCGGAGATTTCGAGGTAGGAGCAGGAGAGGGAGCCTGAGAAGGCAAACGTAGGGGGGTAACATTAATAGACTGATGTTCGCGCAGCTTATTGACAACAGCATTTAAGGAAATCTCACCATAGCCCAGAGCTGCAATCAAATCATCAACGTTGTGGTAGTTACATCTTTCTGCTACTTTCAGCATTTGATCGGACTTCAGCACCGATTCCAAACCATTTTTACCTAATTCTTTTTCTAATAATCCTCGCCCGCGTTGAATATTTTCATCACGGCGCGATCGCTTATACCATTGCCGCACCCGATGCTTTGCCGTATTAGTCGCAACAAAATTAATCCAATCGAGATTAGGGTGAGCATTATTATGTCGCAAGATCGAGACAATATCGCCATTCTGGAGCTTTCTGTCCAACGTCACCATCTGATGATTTACCAACGCCCCATTCGCATGATTTCCAACTTCGGTATGAACACGATAAGCAAAATCGATCGGCGTGGAACCGCGTGGCAGGGAATAGACATCACCTTTAGGACTAAATACATAAACTTCGCTGTCAAAGAAATTCTCTTTGAGTGACTCCATATACTCTTGATCGTCTTTGAGATCGCGTTGCCACTCCACCAGTTGACGTAGCCAAGTAAATTTCTCATCATCACCTGTAGTCGCTACACTGGAATTAGTTTCTTTATACTTCCAGTGGGCGGCAATCCCATACTCAGCAACTTGATGCATTTCCCAAGTCCGAATCTGGACTTCTAGTGGCTGCCCATTTGGACCAATTACGGCTGTGTGTAATGACTGGTAGCGATTTGGCTTCGGCAGACCAATATAGTCCTTAAACCTACCTGGAATTGGGCGAAAACTGTTATGTACGACTGCGAGCGCGCGATAACATTCGTCATTGCTATTTACAATTACCCGTACAGCCGACACATCATAAATCTCTTCATACTGTTTAGCAGAACGCTCCATCTTTTCATAGATGCCGTACAGGTGCTTGGGTCTGCCACTAATCTCAAAGTTAGTCAGTCCCATTTCGACTAGATGCGATTTCAATAACTCACTGACCTTATTAATCTGGGCGGTACGCTCACTTCTCGTCTCAGCCACCAGAGCTTCCATGCGTTGATACTGCTCTGGTTCAAGGTACTTAAACGTCAGATCTTCTAATTCCCATTTAAACTGCCCAATCCCCAACCGATGTGCCAGAGGCGCAAAGATTTCTCTCGTTTCACGTGCCACACTAGCTTGCTTTGCGGGGGGCAAATGTTCCAGAGTTCGCATGTTGTGTAAACGATCAGCTAGCTTTACCACGATCACCCGAATATCCCGCGCCATTGCCAGAAACATCCGCCGAAAATTTTCGGCTTGCTGTTCTTTTTTACTCTCAAAATTAAACTTAGATAGCTTAGTCACAGCTTCAACTAACTGCCGCACCTCTGAGCCAAATTCCACTTCGATTTGGTCGGCACTAACTACTGTGTCTTCAACCACATCATGTAAAAAACCTGCGGCAATCATGGCACTGCCACCACCCAGTTCCCGTAGCAGGGTTGCCACCTCTACGGGATGGATAATATACGGCTCTCCCGAAGCACGCTGTTGTCCCTCATGAAGTTGATATGCAAACTTAAAAGCCCGACTGATCAGATTTTCGCCTTTTAAATCGCTGCCCTTGAGATCGCTATCTTTCTGACTATTCTCTTCCTTGACCAAGCATTCTCGCAGCCACTCAGGAATCCAGCCAGCGTCAGCTAGACTTTCTGGAGAATCACTCATCAAGTTGGGTGACTCCTGCACAGAGTTGGTCGAACTAGAATTAACAGGGCTAATAGTAGCAATCATAGGAAGTAATTCTACCAAGACTAAATGTAAATTGAAAATTGCAGGGGGCTAAAAACTTATGCCAATACCACCTAACTTAGGATCTCTACTGCTAGTCAAAACTACTAACCAAAACTACAGCAGTTATATTGGAAACAACTAAGAATCGAAGATATATAAGCAAGCAACTGCCAACTTGCTGTTTTCGATGTTTCGACTATTTAACGACAAGTATGTTAAGAAACCTATCATAACCTCAATTTAACTTGCCAAACAAAAAACTTAATTTCTGGGTGTCGTTAACCCTACTCTAGATATGTACGGGTATGAT
>JARCMB010000359.1 GCA_030248825.1 Pseudanabaenaceae cyanobacterium MP8IB2.15
GGATTGCGCGATCGAAACGGCGTTAGGCAGATCTTCTTTAACATGAACCCCAGCCAGCAAAAACAACGGCACAACCACAATTTCTGTGTAGCCTTTGGCTTTTGTCATTTCACCAAATACTTTCAACTGCTCTTCGAGGCTAGATGCCATTCCTTCCAAGCAACCACCACCCACCAGAAAATCTACTTCTGCTTGAGATCGATCCACGAGGTTTTGCAAGTTCTGCCAAGATCGTCGATCGCTACTGCCATGCGTAACCAAAAAATATGCTGTCAAAGTGTTTTCTGACTCCAAGTAAGTTCGATCTAAATCTAGCAAAATAATTATCCTTGGTGGAAGCAGCTATAACTCTGATTTTAGCGATCTCAACATGCGACTAGTTCCTAACGAGATTGCCTGATTTACTAGTTTGGGAATTAGTTCGATTATCGGTACATTGGGAAATGTCGGACTGGAATTGATTTCGATGTAACGATTTCTTTCAGCCGTTCGATCGAAGATATAAACTTTTAGCTTCGAGTTGCTATAAATCCAAACTTCAGGCACACCTAGAGCCTCATATGCATCAAGAGCAGTTTTTGAAGTGACATCTGATTCGATCGACAAATCGGGGGGTGGATAAATGGATAAGTCCATATTGGTGCAACCTCGAACAAGGGCAGCATTTTGAATGTAAAAGCAAGTATCAGGCTCAACTCCAGCAATGATCGGAAGCTTGAGCGTAGTTGAACCAAAATCTTCCCAATCTCGATCTTGCATATTCAATATGGCTTTAACAATATCAGCGATAATGCGATGAGGACGCTCATGTAAAGCTAATGGGGACATGATTTCCAGAGTTCCTTTGTAGTAAGCCACACGAGTGTTACGTTTTTCACCTAGTTCGGTGAGAATATTTTCAAAATCCTGCCAAGACACATTATGGATACTGATCCGATTGCCAGGGTCAATTTCAATTGCTTCGATCGGGATTGTGATGCTCATAGTGAGTTACGAAAATGCTAAATTAATCAAAGATCGAATTCATTTGAGTAAGTGATGAGCAGATCCTGTAAGAAAAGCCCTGTGCATGGAGTTACATCCGCAAGCAGTGAGAATGAAGATAAAAGGCTTTACAACCGCCGATATAGGCGTGCTATCAAATTAGTTTTGCATGAAAATCCTGAGTTAGAAGTTCAGCCGCACATATATGAGTATAGCGATCCGTGGTGCATGGACAAGGATGGGAAGGTAAGATTTGACCCTGAGAAACACCCAGAATGGTTGCGAAAATGAGATAATGTGGCTTTCTCGATCTCGCTGGAGGAGGCTAAATGTATCGATCGAGACAAGCCTTAATGGGAGATATCCCTTCAAGCTCAGTCGAAAGATTGCGGCTAATCATCCTAATATAGGCATCAGCGATGATTTACAATCAGGCTGAGTCATAAATTGAGGTTGAACCATGTCATCTCAAGTTTCAGTCAATTCTCTAGAGTGGTTGCAAGATCGATCGAAAGTTCTACAACCCTACCTTGTGACCAAAGCCGAACGTGGGATCATTGGTAAAAGTCGCTATGCGGATCGACTCCGCCAAGAGATTAAAAAGGCAAGTGAAGATCGGCAGCCAGTTTTGATCGTTGGAGAGCCTGGATTAGATAAAGATAACATTGCCGCTTTAATCCACTTTAATTCTGCCCAGCGTCGATCGCCAATCATCAAGGTCAATTGCGGTCTAATTCAAACCAGTGGAGCTGATTTGTTTGGTCGGGCTGGTGGCAATCAGGGTCTACTAACCTGGCTAGGGAACGGAACTTTAGTTTTGAACAATATTCAAGAACTACCAACCGAAGTTATTCCTCAAATCAAACAACTTCTAGAAAGCCAAACCTTTAAGCCAGTAGGCAGTAGTGAATCCGATCCTGACATTCCCTGCGAAGTTCGGATCATGATGGTCACAGAGAAAAAAGAACCAGCTTGCTCCTCCCAGATCGAAAAACAGACGATTAAGGTTCCAGCTCTACGAGTGCGAAAAGCTGATATCAAACCACAGGTCGAATACTACATTGCGTTGTTTTGTCGCGATCGAAGCATTCCTAAACCAAAAATTTCGGATGAGGCATTACGCAGTTTGCAAAGCTATGACTTTCCAGGGAATCTCAAAGAATTGCAGTTATTGGTCGAACGGTCGATCGTGCAGTCTCAAGGTGCGCCATTCTTGACTGAAGCGGTATTTTGGCCGAGTCGCTCTAAAGGTAAACAGTTTCGATTTAATCTGCTCAATGCCTATCCAAATTTACGATATTTTTTCCGCAGTGATTGGTTTCCGACACGCTTAAATTATTGGCTGATTCTACCTGTTTACACAATTGTGGTGACTGTTCTGTTTTTAGCTCCCCAGAGCATCGATCGAAATTTTGCCCTTAACTTATTTTGGGCATGGTGGTGGCCACTGATTTTGATTGGCTTCCCATTTGTCGGCAGATTGTGGTGTTCGATCTGCCCGTTTATGATTTACGGCGAAGTCACCCAAAAACTATCTCTATGGCTATTTCCTCGGCAGCTCAAACCTTGGAATCGAGATGTTTCGGAACGCTGGGGCGGTTGGTTTCTATTTGGGCTATTTGTGCTGATCTATCTCTGGGAAGAACTGTGGGATTTACAAAATACGGCTTATCTCTCTGCCTATTTACTCTTGTTAATTACGGCGGGTGCGGTAATTTGTTCGCTCATCTTTGAGCGGCGTTACTGGTGTCGTTATCTCTGTCCGATTGGTGGCATGAACGGTCTGTTTGCCAAGCTTTCCATGACTGAAATCCGCGCTCAACAAGGAACCTGCTCGGCAGAATGTACGACTTATCAATGCTACAAAGGTGGAGTGCAAAAAGGCGAAGGCTTAGAAACCAATGGCTGTCCGCTCTATTCCCATCCTGCTCAACTTCAGGATAATCGCGATTGTGTGCTATGCATGACATGCCTCAAAGCTTGCCCCCATCGTTCTGTGGAGTTGAATCTCCGTCCACCCGCGATCGAACTTTGGACAACTCATGTGCCACGTAGCTATGAAGTTGCACTTTTATTCCTATTACTAGGGGGAGCATTTCTGCATCGCTTGCCAGAGATTCGGGCAGTTTTGGGATGGCAGTTCGACTTGGATAGTTTCTTGCCACATTTAGCGTTCTCTTTACTGGTCTTAATCGCGCCTGTGGTAATTCCTTTCCTAGCTTATGGTGTGATGAGATCGCTCCATTATTTAGCTCTATTAATCAAAAGATATAAGCTGCCCTTCAGTATCACTGCTTGCAAACCCAGACCTTTTATTCAACTGGCATATGGCTATTTACCCCTAGTTTTAGGTGCGAATTTGGCTCACTACTTACGACTATTTCTGCAAGAAGCGGGACGAATTTTACCAGTTACTTTTGCCACCTTTGGTTTAGATGGCTTGAATTTACCTGTATTTACAGCTCATCCTGCGGTAATTGGTTTCTTACAGGGAACCACATTAATTTTATCCGTAGTTCTGAATTGGATATTAACCCAAAAGATTGCCCGTCAACCTTGGCGATCGCTATTCCCTCAGCATTTAAGTTCAGTGGTTCTCGCGATCGGGTTGTGGTCAGTTATAGTCTCGCAATAATCTTTTGCGTATTACTTTTAACCCCAAATCGATAAACTCTTTCCAGATTGCATAGGAACAGCGAACTGAATTTATGCAACGTTTGGACTTTTATTTAGCTTTTTTGCAACTGTTTGGCTTCACATCCGTCAGGGGTGAGGTTAGAATCTCAAGGATTATTGAGGCATTAGTTGAAACATATGTTGAAGTTACATCGATCGATCGGTTTGGCTCTTTTTTTAGCCCTGGGGCAAACGGCATTTAGTCAAACTACTTTGGCGCAAACTAACGGGCAGAGTGGCACAATTCCTTATCCTGGGACGATTCAATCTTTGCCAGTTGCCGCTCCAGCTAATATTCCTACCCCACAAATATCTCCACAATCTCCGCCACCAACCTTTCCTCAAACTGAAGCATTGATTTTTGTCGCCCCCAATGGCATCGATGATCCAGGCTCAGGATCGGCAATTACTCCATTTCGGACAATCACTGCTGCCTTACGCACACTTCCTGGCCCAGGCACAATCATTCAACTTGCACCTGGAAATTACAGTGCCGAAACTGGTGAGGAGTTCCCGCTTAAATTATTGCCTGGAATCAAGTTGCGTGGCAATGCTGACAGTAAGGGGGAAGGTATTTCGATCAAAGGTGGTGGTTTCTTTGTCAGTCCAACATTTGCCCGACAAAATATCGCTATGCTCGCGGCAAATAATGCTCAGGTGATTGGCGTGACGATTACCAATAGTGGTTCGCGTGGTTATGGGCTGTGGGTAGAGTCCAGTAAAAATTTCACCGCTACCAGCAGCACTTTTATCAACAACACTCATGATGGCGTGTTTCTAACTGGGGATTCGATCGCAAACGTGGTGAGTAGCCAATTCACCAAAAACAGAGGTAGCGGCATTTCGGCTGTAGGTAGCAGTTCTGGTGATATTCGGGGCAATGTGTTTGATAACACTGGTTTTGGTCTATCGATCGGGCAAAAATCCAGCGTCGTAGTTTCGTCCAACCAGATCATCAATAACCGCAACGGGATTATTCTCTCTAACATCGCTACGCCTTCGCTTCATGCTAATACGATTGCTAATAGCCAAGAATATGGTCTGGTAATTCTTCGCGATCGGAGTGGCAATCAACCAAATCCAGACCTTGGTACTCAAGCTAACCCAGGGCTAAACATTTTTAAAGGCAATAAGAAAAAAGATATTAACAACACAACTGGAGCTAAATTGCTTGCAGTTGGCAATCAAATCGATAATAAGCGGGTATCTGGCCCCATGGAACTGATTGGCTCTGTAGCTCCACCCTCAACGCCAGTTAAGCCACCAGCTAAACCTCCTGCCAAGCCACCAAAGCCATCTCAGGTAAAGCCTGCCGCGAAGAAGCCTACTCAAGCTAAACCGCCAGCCAAAAAGCCAATTCAAACGAAGCCAGTACCAAAACCAAAAATCCGATCTAGCGATTAGGGTCTAAGTTAGGATGGAGTTCTTACCCACACTTTCTTACCGATCATGGACTCACCTGCTGCTAATCCGCCAAATCAATCGTCAAATAACCGTCTGCGAAATTTGCTGGTATCGATCGCCGCGATTATCCTTACCACTGCTGTGTTTTTTGGGTTTAGCATCCAGACTAGCAGTGTTTCCCTAGAGGCGATCGCTGCCACAGCCGTCCCGATCGACACCGCTTTAGCCAACACCAAGCCCACCGTGATCGAGTTTTATGCTGACTGGTGTACCAGTTGTCAGTCAATGGCTCCAGATAACAAGGCATTACAGCAACAGTACGGCGATCGAGTTAATTTTGTCATGCTCAATGTTGACAACAATAAGTGGTTGCCCGAAGTTACCCGATTTAAGGTCGATGGGATTCCCCACTTTGTATTTTTAGATCGCGGTAATCAGACGATTGGGAATGCGATCGGGACTATGCCCAAACAAATCCTCGCGGCAAATATCGATGCCATGATCGCGTCGCAAACATTGCCCTACAACAAACTCGATCGAGGACAAACTTCGGAGTTTGCCGCACCATTACCTGCTGATGCCACCGATCCTCGATCTCATGGCTAATCAGGCTAGAATCTTGACTGAGATTAGAGTCGAGATTAGGGCTGAGGCGGTTCCGAGGGAGTAGGATTGGGGACGAGGATTTGGTCGATACTTGGAGTAGGCTTCAGGTTTGGGTCAACATTTTGAGCTGGGGTTTGAGCTGGATTTTGGAGTTGCGATGGGGCTAATGGTGGGCGATTTGCCGTACTGAGATTCTCGTAGATGGCGCGAGAAACATCCCGAATCAGTTGGTTAGCTCGTTGATCGTTGTCAGGGCGTTTGACGATTGCCGCGACAATGTAGCGTTTACCATTTGGCATATCGACAATTCCCGCATCCCCCACAGATGAACGGATGTCACCAGTTTTATGGGCAATTCTTGCTTCTGGGCCTAAACCTTTGGGCAAAAGTGTATTCGTCTCAGTGCGCTGCATAATGTCCATAAATCGATCGCGGTTGCGTAATGTCAGCAACTTGCCCCGATCTACCATTGCCAACAGATTTACCAGATCTTGTGAACTGGTGGTATTAGTGCCTGTGATGTCAGGTAAAAGATTGCGGATTACAGTCGAAGTCATGCCCCAAGACTTAAATCGCTGATTTAGTAAATCTTTCCCGCCAAGACGCTTAATGATAATGTTGGTGGCAGTGTTATCACTGATCGTAATCATCATCGTCAAAACTTCCAAATAGGAGAGACGAGTGCCAAGTGGCTGATATTGTAGATCTCCTGCTTCTCCGACAATATCTTCGGTTTTGAGTTCGATCGATTCATCGAATCGCACCTTGTCGTTACCAACATCCTCTAAAAAAGCGATCAGGACTGGAATTTTGATGATGCTGGCAGAGGCAATCGGCTGATTAGCATTGATATTGATATAGCTCGAACTATCTAGATCGACTGCCAGTACCTGTAAGCCAAGATCTGGTTCAGCCGCCGCTAGCCCCTTAATCTTGGCAGTCAAAGGAGCTAACTCGGTTTTAAGCTGTACACCTGTTGGCTCTGCATTTGCGGCATCACTAGTTTTATTGGAATTGGTGGAAGTAGCGACGATCGAACCTGAAAGATTGCCGTTAGCCGCATAGCTCTGCCAGAATGAGATCAGAGTCCCCGCAATTACGCTTAAACCAATCCCAGCAACTACGGTACGAAGGATTTGCAAAGTCGATGACTTTACGATCGATCTGGTTGATTTGGGTGGCGATTTAGGGGTCGAATTTATTTTTAGTGCGGTCGGATGCGATTTTGATGCCGTGAGATTTTGGGGATTATTTTGGATCGTGTGGTTAGCGATCGAGGAGCGATTTGACGCTTGACGGGGAAATCGCCGCATCTTTTGGTCTGGTTTTAGATCTGCTCCACTTTGGGGCTGAGAACTGGCTGCTTGGGAATTAGTTGCCTGAGAACTCTTGGAACCATTAGTACTTATACCTTTAGCCTTTTGCTTTTCCCGTAATCTGCGTAATCTGTCCTCACGATTTTTAAAGCCCATGTCTCGGGCTGAATCTTTTTTCACATCCTTTAGCGTCTCTTTAGGTAAATCCTTTGAAGAAGATTTTTGCTCCACGATAATTCCTTGCTCACTCTTCGACACATACTACCTGAGTTTTAGAAAAAATTACTCTCAGAGTCAAACTTATTGGTTAAGAATTTCTGGAAATAGCCCAATTAATTTGCCTCAATATACCTCTGAGCATCTTAAC
>JARCMB010000050.1 GCA_030248825.1 Pseudanabaenaceae cyanobacterium MP8IB2.15
TCGATTCAAATGCTGATTCAGATCGCGATCGAAACTTAAAGACTACCGCGCTCTTTCGTCATCTATTTGGTGATATCCCTCTACCAAGTGCTGCACTCAAATATGTTTATACCGATACTCAGATTTACTTTTGCATCGACTATGATGTCGATCGACTTTGCGATCCTGTACTTTGGCAAACTTTGAACCCAACCGAGCAATCTCATCTCCAAGGTTTTTTGCAATCACTAGGCGAGTTTAGCTTCGACCAATTTCAGCGATTCCCCATATTTAGTGTTTGGAATTCTGAGAATATCGATCGAGCTTGGTGCGATCGAATATCCCAACAGACAGGATGTACCACCGCCGAAGTGTATCAATCTCTGGTCAGATCGGTGAATGTGATTCCAACTCATAAAGCCGAAGCTCTCTTATTGCATGATATTTGGGGACATCATTGGCAACTGATGCTGACGCAATTTGATAGTGACTATACCATCCTCAGTACTTGTAGTGAATCTCTTCGCGCCTCAGAGACTGCCTATACTCCTGAAGGTCCACTTACCTGTCGAGAATTATTCAACCGCGAAGGTAATACAGTTAGGATTGATGTCGATCGATCTCGTCTATTTTTTCATGGTGAAGTGCAGCAAAGGTTAGGCTTGTTATTTACTCATCTCATTGGTGAGATTGTGGCTGATGTTGCAGAGTTTAAGTTCGTTTGGGATCATCCTCAGCTAACTGAGAAACTGCTCAGTTCTTCTATTTTTAAATCAGAACCAACCAAGCTAGATTTGAGCTTAGGCGATATCGATTTCTTGTTTCTAAAAGTGCTGCAACCTTTACTAGAATTAAAACTGTCGATATTCTCTGAGTCTCGTCTAGAAAGTGATTTACTCGCAGAATGGCAAGATGCTGATTTAGAACTCAAGATCGGTCTCAAGCAATCGATCGCGCATCTTTATCAAATTTTCTTGTCAGAATATAATTCCACCTATTTGCCGACAATGACAGGTAATATCGGCATTTTTACCCAAGTTGTGAGTAATCTCCTCTATCTGCAAAATGCGATCGACACTCTCTACAAAGACTTGATTGCTACAACTCAATCAGATATCCCATTTCAAGACCTTCTGATTGTGTTTATTGGCTGTTACTGTTCCAGAGACAGCTATGCTGATTTCTGGCAAATTGATGATGTCTTAGCAGCATATTTTCTCCCATGTTGGCAAATTCTGAACGAATTTGTCGATAATTAATTTTGCGATTACACAAAATCAAAACTTAGTCTTGTACACTTGGTAATGATGAACAATAACGTGCAGGATCGAATAGATAAATATCGATCGTGAAGGCATCTGGGGGTAATAACGATCGATCATCAGTCATTAAGGAGCTAGAAATGTCAAACAAAATAATCCAGTTATTCGTAGCCATTGCAGTGGTAGTCGGTTTGGTCACAATTGCCACTTGGGGATCGCGTGAGTTGTACTACTTCTTCAGTAATTTGCTTTACTGGATGCGTTACAACATTGGTCAACTAGCGGTGGGTGTGTTTTTGGTTACCGTACTCGGTTATCTTGTCGCCAAAAAGTAATTTGCGAGTCCCAGTGGAAGAGGTTTAACGTAAAAATCTAATCTCAACAGCAAGAATTACTTGTAAGTGATTCTTGCTCTTACTTGCCTAGTTGCCAAATCCTTTACTTCTTACCCATCGACGTTTGGAGCGATCGATCGCAGAAACTCCAGTTACAGAAAGATACCCCCTATCAAGATCGCCAGACATTTTTGGGATCAAAAGCTTCATATTTTTTTTCATAGTTTAGGAGCCAAAGCTTAGACAATTTTTCTCTTACCTCTTCATTGACGTAGAGAGTCTTATCCTTTGCGAGCAGAACCATTGCCACATGACCAGAATTTTCCGTTACAACTGGAGTTTAGACTAAAATCTGACTTCAAGACATCCTCTATCTCTTTCTCAATCATGCAGCAAAGCCAATCAAATAGGTAAAATGATTGGCTTTTTAGAATGGATTGCCAATATTGGGCGAGGGGAATATCAAATCAAAAACCATTTGAACCCAGTTGACGCTTCGACAAGTCGTCGTGACACGGCATAGCAATTCTGGTGCATCTGACTACTAGTTCCTCTTTTTAGAATACCTATTGGTTAATCTTTAACTCCTTGACGATACTTTTGCTGGTACTAACTTTTTAACCTTAGCCCAGCTAAACTCATGAATTAGTACATAGGAGCAGGGAATTAGGAACAATGTCAGAATTGTCGCAAGGGCTAAACCAGAGAAAATCACAATGCCAAGAGGTTGCAGAAACTCGCCGCCGTCGCCGCCGCCTAGGGCTAATGGAAAAGCACCAACTACCGTCGTAATCGTAGTCATCAGAATTGGGCGTAAACGGGTGGGTGCAGCTTGGAGCATCGCCTGAATACGACTGCATTTCTGCTCCTCTCGCAATTGGTTTGCTAGTTCCACCAGCACGATCGCATTATTTACAACGATACCAATTAGCAAGATCACACCGATCACCACCATCACATTGATCGAGCTATTGGTTACATAGAGTCCGACAATCCCGCCAGCCAGAGCGAGGGGAATTGTGAGCATGATCACTAAGGGATCGAGCAACGAGTTGTACTGCACTGCCATGACGACAAATACTAAAAAAGAAGCTAGTAAACCTAAGGTTCCAAACGCGCCAGATAGATTGTCATTGGCTGCCTTCGCACTGCTGGGTAACAGAGTTACACCATCTGGTAAATCGATCGCCGCGATCGCCTGTTCCGTTTGTTTGAGCGCATCACTGAGACTCGCCCCGCGCTCTAGACTGCCAAGCACGAGATAGACCTGACGCTGATTAATCCGTTGAATTTCACCAGGAGCGCGACCTTCGCGAATTGTGGACACATCAGCGAGACGGACAGGACGATTATTGCTGACAAATAGTGGGACTTGCTGCAATTGTGAAGCATTTTTACGCAAGGCTGGATCGAGTTGGACGCGCACATCGATCAGGCGATCGCCACGTTGTAA
>JARCMB010000360.1 GCA_030248825.1 Pseudanabaenaceae cyanobacterium MP8IB2.15
GGGTCATATCGCCAATCACGGCAAAAACCACCGTCTTGCTACCTGGAGTAGATTGCAATTCGATCGCGCCATCATGTAGAGCTTGACGAGCCTGAGCGATCGTCGTGCGAATTGGTAAAGGCGACTTGCTAGCAGTGATTGGGATGCCTTTGTTTTTAGTGGTCAAAGCCCATTCATAGGCCGCTTGAATGCTATTAGAATCGGTCGGGAAAATCGGGAAGATGTTACCGTTACGCATCATTGCGGCGAAGTAAGCTTCGATTTCGGGACGTTGGTGTGTCCAGCCATTGCGTCCTTGCTCCAAGGCCCCTGCGGTAAACAGGCAGATCGTTGAAGGCGTAGGGCGGCGCAATTCTGCCATCGCTTGGGTCACGGTTTGCCAAATCGGTAAGCCATTGATCGCAAAAGACTCATAAGAACACCAGAGCGATCGACTGCCCATCAGTGCTAAACCTACTGCCAGCCCCGCACAAGCATCTTCGCTTAAAGGTTCGTAAACTTGACCACCTGGCTCTTGGAAATAGAGCGGATCGGATGTAGGGTGATTGATCTTGAGGGCTTGGTTGATGTTGGCAAGACCTGAAGCTTCATTCCCATCGGCATTTGTGACCAGAAAAGACTTGTCTGCCTGCCCCACAGCCGCGACCAGTTTACCCATCGCCGTGGTTGCAACTTTAGGATCGCCGCCTACCGCAAACTCCTCTAGGGGCAATTTACCCAGATCGACCAGAGGCAGAATGGATTCGGTCACGGCTGTTTTTGCGGCTGGCCCACCACCCGCATTCTCAAAGTTAGTCCGAACTAATTGCCATGCGGCGGGTGAGAGCGCGCGAGTTTTTAGACCATTGATGATATCGGCATTGTCTAAGGTGTGGTGGGCGTAGAGGTTATGAGATTTTGCCCCTCTTGCATGTACACCCGCGCCCTTGAGTTGCTTGATGATAAATACTGTGAGCTTGCCACCGAGAGCCGATCGAGCCGATCGAGCCATCTCAACTAAAACTGCTTCGGTGAAAGCCAGACGCTGCCCAAACGAAAAAGCCGTGCTGTCTACATACGCGCCTGCCTGATTCCGATCGTCAAAATCCTTGGCATCAACTAGTACAACTTCCTCGAAGCCATTGCCATGCCAATAAGCGATCATTTGGGCGTTGGTTTTGGTGGAAACCATGCTGTGATGCTCTTGGCTGTAGCCATTCCACACTAGGACGGGCAAAAAGTTGGTAGCACTGGGGTAAGCCGTGTGAAAGTGCATGATCGCGCTCATCGGGTATGGTTCGCCCATACCACCGTCACCCATCGTAAATGGGAAAAGTTTGTCTCGATGCAGCAGCGCCGCCGCCATTGCAAAGTGTTGTCCTTGTCCCAACGGTCCCGCAGGTGCGAGAATGCCTGGAATAAAGCCCGATAGGTGTCCCAGCAGTCCATGTTGTTCGCGAAACCTGTCGCGCAACTGGGTGACGATCGAAATGCCCATGTCTTCTAGTGATCGATCGAGAAACATGGCACTGTAGAAGCCAGGCGCGTGATGCCCAACTTCGGTGAGAATATTTTTGTGCCCCAACATTACTAAGGCCGCGTAGGCTTCAACTGAGCTGGCAAAACCACCTGGGTGTCCTGAGGCTTTACTGGCAGTAACTTGGAGGGTGAGATAGCGCAGGGCATCTGCCGCCAGCAGAGTCTGAAACACTGATGCTCGATCTTTAGGATTGTCGATCGAGGTTTTCCCTGATGGAATTACAGGCGATCGCCCGTAGGTGTCAAATTCAGGCTGAGGCTCGCCAAAATACTGAATCCCTTCACAAAAAGCGGGAACTGTTTCGGTCAACTCTTGGACGGCAATACTCATAAACGTTGTTCTATAAGTTATATAAACTAGGGCTTATCGGCGATTTCTGCCAATAACTAATCCTACATCTCTATGCCACCTTCGGCAGAACATGAATGAGTTTTATCCCAAAAAATCAGTAATTATCAATTTCTGAATTTAGGATGGCTAAGTAACTAAACGAATAGCGGTAGTCTGGACATCTGTTGTTACGTTAATTAGTGGAGGATTAGGCTTTTACTTTGGTGGAAGCAATAAGGGATATTTTTTTGTACTGCGATCTCATTCCAAATTGATTATGGAATACTTGATTCTCTTTCTAGTAGAGCTTGTTTACGATCGATCCCCCAACGATAGCCTGTGAGCTTACCATTACTCCCCACCACCCGATGACAAGGCACTACTACTGCAACTTGATTCGAGGCACAGGCACTCGCTACAGCCCTTACGGCTTTGGGATTGCCGATCTTTTGGGCTAATTCTGCATAACTAAGCGTATTACCTACGGGAATTGCTTGGAGAGCTTGCCAAACTTTTTGCTGGAATGCAGTTCCTTGAGTATCAAGCGGCAGATTGAGACCGATCTGGGGCATCTCAATAAAAGCGATTATTTGAGTTACCCATTGATTAAAGGTAAGGTGATCTTTACAGAATTTTGCTTGAGGAAATTGGTGATGGATTTGCTGCTCCAATGCCTCTGGACTCTCGCCAAACTCGATCGAGCAGATTCCATTTTCTGTCGCTGCCACAATCACCCAACCTAAAAATGATTCACCTGTAGCATAGTGAACTTCTCTGCCTTTTGCACCTGCTTTGGACTCTGTGGGGGGCATTTTCTTGCGAACTAATTTTGGTGATTTGGTTTTGGTAAGTGCCAAAGTTGAATTTGATAACAGAGATGTCGATCGAAAATTTTGCGTGCCTCTAGCCCTTCCACGATTGACTGTTTGAGCCAGCGCCGATACATCCAACGTAGCAGCTTGTACAATGGCGGCACAGCGATTTGAATCAAATTGGCAATATATTCGATTGTATTCAAGCCAAATCGTTGAAAAATATCGATCGACAGATCGATCGTTGGGGCAATTTGGGCAGAAATATCCTCTGTTTTAATCAAGCTAAATCCAGACTGCTCTAATGCCGCCTGAAGTTCAGAGATCGCATGGCAATTAGAAAAGATTCCTTCCTTATAGCTAGGATCGGAGCGCATCATATCAGCAAGCAACAAGTAGCCACCATCAAGCAAAAGCTTAGAAGCACCTCTAGCAATATCGATCGAGGAGATGTATTGACTACTCTCACTCAAAAAAACTAAGTCATAGGAATGATTTGCTTTAAAATCCTCAAAATTACTGAGATGAAAGGTTGCCAGACCATTAGTAGCCTTCAGAAATAATTCTTTTTGGAATGGATCGGGTGCGAGTCCTTCAACGACAAAGCCACGCTCAAGTAGGTAAGCGGCATTTCCACCAATCCCACAGCCAACATCCAATATGGTTTTAATTTCTGAGGGGATAAAGCTTAAAAGTTTTTGGGCATAGGCTTCTTGGGCAACTCTTAGATCGCTAATTGTCAGCTCTTTATCCAAAAGTGGCAGTGGTTCCCAATATCCATAGTGAAGAAAGGGGGAACCTGTCAATCCGAGGTAGTATTTTAAAGCGGCATTTTGGTAGCGAGTTGCTTGTGGAATAGAAGTTGAGTCTGACTTTGGCATGATGAGGATTTTGGCTGGAATTTTAGTCGCAATGATTTAAGGCAAGACTTCATCATACATGCAGTGGTGCTAGTACAGGCTATCTCTACTTCGATCGACTCGCAACAATCAAACTTCTCTTTTTCTTCGCATCGATCGTATCGATCGCAATACTTCTCCTAGTCGTTCACGTCCTAATCGATCGATTATTTCACCGCTCTGAACTACAGCCTTACCTTTGATGTAAACCGTCTGGATGATCGACTCGGAGCCACGCTTCACCATCCGAGGATCGCCATCGAGGATCGGATCGTTAATCTGAATTTGAGGACTAATTGGTTGGGATAAAGCTTCAGGTCGCAGCAGCACCAGATCGGCTTTAGCCCCAATTTTGATTACGCCTGTATCTAGCCCAAACCACTGGGCAGGTTCGCTTGTGATCCGCGAGATCGCTTTTGCAGGGGACATAAATCCCGTGGTCACGGCTTGCTTGAGTAAAGAGAGTGCGCCATCGTAATAACCCAAATTTCGCACATGCGCCCCTGCATCGGTAAACCCAGGCAAGATATGGGGATGACGCATTAATGCTAGACGTGGTTTGAGTCGATCGTTTGCACCTGTTGCCACCCACCGTAGATCGGTATCGTATTGCTCCAATAAATCCATCAAACAGGTGACGGGATGCTGCCCAAGTTGTCGTGCTGCTGCCGCGAAACTCATACCTTCTAGGGTTCGATCGGGACATTGGAGGATTTCCATCAATTCCAATTGGCGGTGAAAAGACTTTAATCCTCCTGCTGTCCATTCGCGCCGAAATTGTGATTTAAAGCTGGTCGATCGCCAGAGTTGCTGACGTTCCGATCGAGAGTCGCAGTCATTCAGCTTTACGCCGCAGGGAAATTCTTCAAACAAGGGCGTAACTGGCCCATCGGAATAAATCGTGAATGGTTCGGTTAAAGTTTGGAAGCGAATGTTACATCCCAAGATCCGATTTAGCACGAATAATATAGGTGCGAACAGTCGCCACAGCAAACGATTCTGTACCGTATCCAGTGCAGCTAGAATCGTCATCCTCAGTGGTGGTCGCCCTAAGCCCAATCCCATCCTAACCAACTCAAACATCGACATCAATCGCTGGATATTTGGGGTCGTCTGAAACACAGCATCTCGATCTCGACAGACATCCGCCAACATTGAGTATTCTCTAAAGTCAGCGTGTTGGGAAGGAATGGAGCGACCGCGCCAAGCTCCACTCATCATGTGCCACGGAAACATATCGATCGAAATGCCAATAAACCCAGCATCTAAAGCATCGATCGCGATCGATCTCATCTTTGCTAGGTCATTAACGGTGGCTCGATCGGTTAAACTTCGTTCTAATCCCATCACTTCGGCTCTGAGCGCACTATGTCCCAACATCGGTGCGACATTTGCGCCCAACATTAGATCTGTTTGCAAATGTTTGAGATACTGACGCGGTGTACTCCAAGATACGGAGCTTTGCAGCCATTTCTGAATCAATACAGGTGATAGGGTTTCGACTCGCTGAAAGATATCCGCCAGAACTTTTGGCTCTCCAATCGCTAAGGACAAACTGCAATTCCCAATCACAACGCTGGTCACGCCATGTTGCACCGATTCTGTTAGCCCTGGCGCAATCTCTAGCTCTAGATCGTAGTGGGTATGGATATCGACAAACCCTGGCATAACCCAGAGTCCATCTGCATCATAGACTTCCTTGCTGGGTAATTTTAGGGATGGTTCGATCGAATCAATATATCCAGCTTTAATCCCAATATCCACACGCATCGGCGGAGTTCCCAACCCATCAAATACTAATCCGTTTTTGATGATCGAGTCCAGCATGATAGGAGTTAAAAGAGATTAAAAACCGATGATCTTAGCGATGCTTTGGAGATCGGGCGCAACACCTTGATGGAACTTCGCTGTGGCAGTCGAGATCGCGGTATCTGGATCTTTTAAACCATTGCCTGTGAGGACGCACACAACTGTTGCACCGTCTGGAACTTGGGCACTAACCTTAAGCAATCCTGCTACAGATGCGGCACTCGCTGGTTCGCAGAAGATCCCTTCTTCACCCGCAAGCAGGGCATAAGCCGTTAAGATTTCTCGATCGGTGACGCTATGAAACTCGCCACCACTCTCGGCTTGAGCTGTCAGTGCGGTTTTCCAGCCAGCAGGGTTGCCAATCCGAATTGCTGTGGCGATCGTTTCGGGGTTTTCGACAATTTTGCCTGTGACGATGGGAGCTGCACCTGCGGCTTGAAACCCCATCATCTGAGGTAGCTTTTTCATTTTGCCAGCAGCGTGATATTGCTTAAATCCCATCCAATATGCCGAAATGTTGCCAGCATTCCCAACTGGGATACATAGCCAGTCAGGAGATTCGCCCATAGCTTCGACAATCTCAAACGCGGCAGTCTTTTGCCCTTCCAATCGATAGGGATTAAC
>JARCMB010000051.1 GCA_030248825.1 Pseudanabaenaceae cyanobacterium MP8IB2.15
AACAGCTTAAGTTATGGGGTAGCAGCAGGAGCAGGAGGAACAGTGGTTGTAGGAGTGGGTGGAGAAGTGGGAAAGTAGGGACGCTCATCGGTTAGGGGTGAAAGCACCCAAAATCTCAGCCAATAGAGAAATATGGTCAAGCTCTCTTTCCAAGCTCTTTCGGAACGAACAAATGCATCCGCACTGAGCAAGATTTTTTCGGGGTCAACGCGAAACTTAGTTGGGGCAGATTTAGGATCGGGTCGGAGCGGCCAGGGTCTTAGGGATGGTTTACATTCCTCAAAATCAGAAGTATAGACAGGTCGAGCAATCACATCTAAACCCAAGTTTTTGAAAGTCTGAAACGTGCGTACTGTCTCTAACGGCGAAGTCAAAAGTAAGATTCGCGACTTATTGCGTTCTGATATTGTCGGTAAGACCTTCTGCGACTCCAAATCTCTAATCTTTTCAGCACTGCGGCGAATATTAGTACCATTTGGTTCCAAAATAATTGCGGATTTTGGTACGTCAGTAAGTTGAGTTAAGAAAAAGCACATATCATCAGCTTCGGTAATCCCAGTTGTCCTCACAGACTCTCCAGTATTATTCGGCTTATATAGGTAGTCATAGCGTGGATCGTATCGCAGTCCTCTTGCTCCCCCCCTGAGGTCAGCGATTTCGTTTGTGACATCATCTCTCGATCGACCAGTATCGTTAGGCTTGGCAATCCCACAGGGGAAACCATTGGGGGATTCGATCGATCGACCACCACTGAGCAAAATTAACGGCTCTACCCGATTATTTTGTCTGGCTCTCCTTCTAATTCTCGCTGCTTCAAGTAGGTGCTCTCTCACCTGTCCACCCGTCAAGGCGATCGACGGCTCCACACCCTCAAGTCGTTTTAATTTCTCTCTGGCATCAACTTCATCAATAAATCTCTCTTTGTAAGGACTTTCGCCCGACATCACCACAATTAAATCGAAATTCTCATTGTTAATCTGATTCAGATCGGTAGCATCAAGGTTACGGACATCGCGGCGATAGGCTTGTTCGACCGAATTATCGCCCTGTTCGACCAGATAGCACATGAATACCGTAGATAGAGCATTATTACTCGCAATTATAAGCAAGAAAAGGGCGAAACCAATCCACCAACTCGCACTTCTGACATTCCCTTCGATATCTTTGTTATCAAACTTCTCACCGATATATTTGGATTCACCGCTTCTCAACTTGAATTTTTTGATAACGATTTTTCGCCAATTAAAAAATAGGATCGTGATGATAAATCCTAAAATTGTGGTTGGGAAGAACAACAGGCTAAAAAACGTTCTGAAGACTGGTTGATCGGCAACTGTAATATTACTAAATGCCAGAATTAAAAGTGCGCCGAGAAATATCCATCCTAAAAAGCTGAGGGTTTTATCGGAAATGACTTTGTTCTTATAGAGACCAAAAAGTACGGCAATTAGGATCGCCCAACAAAGAATATTTACGAGAAAGAAAAACATAGCCGTTACTCGCCGTTACTCGTAGTTCTGAGTTGTGTTTGAATATGTGCTCGGATATGTCTTCGGATAATTCTCGGATATGCGATCGAATCGAAATAGTTCAGACAGGGGACTATCCTAGTCAAATCAGTTCAATATGTAAAGTATGTCGTTAGTTCTATCGAAAATTCTGCCGTTATTTGTTTATCCGCTGGGCTTAACTACGATATTGTCGATCGTTGCCTTAGTTAGCCTGTGGCGGCGTAAAGGTAGACCGAGTAAGACATCTATACTTTCACTCATTGCCGCGATCGCCATTTTATTTTTAAGTAGCAGTCAACATTTTTCTGACCTTTTAGTTCGATCGATCGAACAACAAAATATTCCTCAAGGCGAGTTGCCAGTAGTCGAGGCGATTGTGGTGTTGGGTGGTGGCACTAAACCGATGATTCCGCCGCGTCGTTGGGTCGAAGTCGCAGAGGCAGGCGATCGAATTCTCTATGGGGCGAAGTTATTTCGCGATCGTAAAGCTCCTGTGCTGATTGTCAGTGGTGGTAGAGCTGAGTGGCTGGGAGAAGGAGGGCAAGCCGAATCACTCGATATGGCAGAGATCGCCGAAGCGATGGGTGTACCTGCCTCAGCGATCGTTCAGGACTCGACCTCGCTCAATACTTACGAAAATGCCGTGAATGTGCGCCAGATCTTACAAAAAAATGGCTGGAAGCGAATCCTGCTGGTCACCTCGGCTGTGCATATGCCCCGTGCTCTGGCAATTTTTCAAAAGCTGGGGATCGATTCGATCGCTGCTCCCACCGATTTTATCAGCGTCAACAGCACAAATGACAAAGGGGTTGGCGGAATGCTTGTAGACCTTCTGCCCAATGCTTACGCGCTCAAAAATACGACAGACGCGATCAAGGAATATATCGGTATTTTCTATTACAAGCTCAAAGGTTGGGCGTAGATTTCTCGATCGATTCTGAATCAAAGATCGTGGATCGTTGATATATTGATCGTTGATAATTGAAACCTGTTATTTGGTGTGTGCGATCTATGCGGAAATCTCTAGTGTTGTCGATCTTGGGGCTGTCGATCGCGGGTATGGGTTTAGGTGCAGGTTTTGCCTTTGCCCTAGTCAGCCTAACTTCAAAGTCTAGAATCGCTGCGGTTACGCCCAATCCACCTGTTGTTGTGACTGATGCCGTAGCTACTTCCTGTCAGCCTGATGCGCTTACGGGTGTCACCTACTCACTCGCAAGTGTCAGCCAACTCGGTTCGATCGCCCAAGATCCGCTCAGCACGGTAGCCAGTTTTGGCAATCTGCTCACACCCGATCTCCTCGCGACGTTCAACCCTGTGCCTTGGCCGGCAATTAGCGATCGAGCGCGGGCGGCGCGGGTGCCAGTGATCATGTATCACGACATCACACCTGTAAAGAAGCTCTCCTATGACGTTTTGCCCGAAGAATTCGCCGCGCATCTCAAGGCAATCCATGATGCAGGTTTGACCCCAATCACGATGGATCAGCTATTCAACCATCTCCGCACAGGGGCATCACTTCCAGAAATGCCAATCCTGCTGACGTTTGATGACAACTATCTCGGTCAATATCAGTATGCTTACCCACTTTTAAAGCAATATGGCTATCCTGCTCTATTTGCGGTACATACAGGCTTTGTCGGCAAGAAAAACAATCGCGAGAAAAGTACTTGGGATCAACTGCGCGAAATGCAGCAAAGCGGACTGATTACGATCGCCTCACACACGATCAATCATCTCGATCTCGCCAAGTTAGACCCCGCCAAAGTCGAACAGGAACTGCGGGTATCGAAGCAAGTTTTAGAAAAAGAAATGGGTGTGCTCGTGCGTTACTTTGTCTATCCCTTCGGCACTTACAACGAGATGGTGAAGCAAAAAGTCACAGAAGCAGGCTATGAAGCAGCTTTAACCATGAGCAACGATCCTTATGCTGAGACAACTGCGGGTAAGTCAGAAGATTTACTCACAATTATGCGATATGGACAATCGCGCCTGTTTGGGGTGATTCCTGAAGCTTGGGGTGGGCCGCAACCCGAAGAGTCGATCGCATCTGCGCCTCCAGGGGTAATCGCGCCACTGAATTTCAACACGTCAGTCCGCAAAACCCAGATCACGATCGACAATCTCCCCCTGACTCTGGTTTATGGCGGTAGACCAGCGACGATTCATGCTGACACCCGCGCCCAAGTTGAAGAAATCATGAAGTTTAACAAGCAGTCGATCGCCGCAGTTGATGGTGGTTTCTTCTCACTGGAATCTTTGCAAGGCAATACGATGATCGGCCCCGTATTAAGCCAATTCTCTGCTAATCCAGGTGTACTTAATCCTGGCAAGAAAGGTGAAAACCCCCTGCTCAAAAATCGTCCCCTGGTGCTGATTAACAATGGTGAGATTAAGTTTGTACCTTACGATCCAACTAAACACAGCACGCTCGAAGGAATGCAAGCTGATTTACCTGGCGTGACTGATGCCTTTGTGGGCGCAGGATGGTTGGTGCGGAATGGTAAACCGCAAGAAGCTGCAAGTTTCGGTAAGCTGTATGGGTTTGATGCTAGTCGCGATCGAGCTTTCTGGGGAGTCGATCGAGCCACAGGTCGTCCTGTAATTGGGGTAACAATGGAAATGATTGACTCAGTAGGGTTAGGGAAGATTCTCGCCAAAGCAGGTTTACAAGATGTCGTCATGCTCGATTCTGGAGCCAGTGCTGCCCTCGCTTACCGTGGTAAGTCTGTGATGGCATACGATCCCCGTCCTGTGCCACATGTGGTCACGCTTATGCGTCCCGAACGTTCGATCGCCACACAATCTCCAACTCCTACCAGTTGTCCCGCCAATTTCTTCAGTGCTAGTTCAAATACTAGTCCTGCTCCCACTAACTTCAACCCTGCACCATCTCCGTCAAATCCCTAGAGGGTGATCAGGTTGGGACAAGCTCACCAGGTCTGAGTTCGATCCATTTACCTGACTCTTGCTTAAAGCTGAGACAACCCACCACGTCCCATTCCATCTGAATTTCCACATCTTCGCCAACACCCGTAGTGCGGATATTAACGTTAATGCTGGGCGAAGTTGCCTCAAAAGTAGGGTTTGCGGTTAAATGTGCTTGCTGGTGTTGCTCTTCGATCGCATGGTAGGTGGTGCAAATGTCCACATAATGGCAGTTAATGCAGATACACATGGCTTTTTTCCCAACGCTATGTCACCCATGATAGCAAGTTGGCTGTTAGTTATTTAGCTGTTATGTGGCTGTAATTTGGCTTTGTCAGGATAGAATACGCATAGATTATTCAGGTTTTTAGGAGTAAATATGGCTTTGAAGAAAGGTTCACTGGTGAAGGCATTACGGGAAAAGCTTGATGGTAGCGTCGAGTCCCTGGCTAACGATACGCGCTGGTCGAGCTACATCTTTGAAACTAGCGGCGAAGTGCTGGAATTTCGGGGCGACTACATCCAAGTAAAATTCGGTCAAGTCCCAACTCCTCCAATCTGGCTGCACAAAGATCAACTTCAAGAAGCTTAGGTTTGAGATTAATTAACTGTCGAGGACTGAACTTAGAGACTGTTTGAGAAAGCAAGAAAACTCTCGTACCGATAGACTGTAAAAAAATCACAGGAGTACGGGAGCAATGATAATTCGTTGGATCTTGGAGGTTGGGTTGCGCTCTGATCGTGTCAAGGGCTTTGTTGTCCAATCTAAACTTTGGGTTAGTGCCATTTTGGCTGGTTGCACTGATACCTCCAAGCCAGAATTATGAGCACTTGACTAACATTTAAAGGCTCTCAAGCTTAAAGCTTAGTTAGGATATGACCAATTTATTACAAGCAATCTGTAACATCGTTCACGCGCCAAATATATTCGTGAATGGATCTAATAGAGGAAGAAATAGGATAAATGCTGTTGGCAATTCTTTAGAAGATTTTGTCAAAGATATGTTTGCGAACACTCTCGATCATTCAAATCATCATGAAGAGGAAAGAATTAAGATCCATACTCAGGTGTTTTCATACATCGGTAATGCTAATAATCCTCCAGATTTAATTTTAAAAAATGGTGATGCGATCGAGGTTAAGAAAGTCGAATCCACTAGATCCCATATTGCCCTAAATAGTTCATACCCAAAGTCAAAGATTCTATCAAGCGATCCAATGATCACAAACGCTTGTCGTCTATGTGAGCGCGATTGGGTAGAAAAAGATATCATCTACACGATTGGAGTTGTAAAGGGAAATAACCTTAAGTTCCTATGGCTTGTCTATGGTGACTGTTATGCAGCAGACAAGCAAGTTTATGAAAGAGTTAGAAATGGAATTTGTGATGGAATCAATCAAATCCTAGACATCCAATTTGCCGCAACCAATGAATTAGGGAGAGTCAACAAGGTCGATCCACTTGGCATTACCTATTTGAGAATTAGAGGGATGTGGGGTATAGAGAATCCGATCGGTGTTTACAGTTACATTGACATAGATTATGACGAGAATGCTGATTTTCAGATGATTGCGATCATGAAAGATAGTAAATTTCAATCTTTCCCATTTGCAGCTAGGCAAGAAATTGAAAGCCTATCACTTAATAAATCTCTCAACATGAGAGACATTCAGATTAAGTCTCCAGATAATCCAGCCATTCTCCTAAACTCGAAAATCATTAGCTATAAGAGATAAGATATGGATGTTGTTGCGTTATTCTCTGGTTGTGGTGGACTAGATCTTGGCTTTAGAAAAGCTGGATTTAATCTTGTTTTTAGCAATGAATATGATAGAAGTATTTGGGCTACATATGAACTTAACCATCCAAACGTCAAATTGGACAAAAGAGATATTAGAAATATTGAATCCTCTGAAATACCTGATTGCATTGGAATTATTGGAGGACCACCATGTCAAAGCTGGAGTGAGGCTGGTGCTGGGCGAGGGATTAATGACTCACGCGGTCAACTATTCCATGAATATATTAGAATTGTAAGAGACAAAAAACCACTTTTTTTTGTGGCTGAAAATGTTAGTGGAATTTTAGCCGAAAAACATGCTCATGCCTTCACAAACATTTTATCTATGTTTAAAGACTCTGGGTATGAAATCGCGTATAAGTTACTAAATGCCGTCAACTTCAATGTACCCCAAGATCGAAAACGTGTAATTATTGTTGGATATCGAGAGGATATGAGAGGAGTTTTTGACTTTCCTCAAGGTAGTAGTGAGATTCTAACTCTTAAGGATGCGATCTACGACTTATCCTTAGTCGAACCGATCTCAAGTAGCGAGCTAAACCCAAAGTCTGCAACAATTCCGAATCATGAGTATCTAGACGGTGGATTTTCCAGTATTTATATGTCGAGGAACCGTGTTCGAGGTTGGGATGAACCATCTTTCACAATTCAAGCAGGTGGAAGACATGCCCCAATTCATCCCCAAGCCAATAAGATGATATTTGTTGAACAAGATAAAAGGATTTTCGATCCTAATTCGCCTAAACCATATCGAAGGTTATCGGTTCGAGAGTGTGCCAGAATCCAAACATTTCCAAATGAATTTGTTTTTAAATATGACAATATCAATGACGGCTATAAGATGGTCGGCAATGCTGTTCCTGTAAATTTTGCCCACGCTCTAGCAAGTAAGATAATGCTAGATATTCAAGACTATCAAAATATGGGATATTGCAAGCTATTACGTCAAATCGATTACCCTAAGAGGCTAACCGTACTTAGTCCTATTTCTGTCTGATGTTTTGATTAATCATAATATGCCAACTGATTTTCATTCTAAGGTTACTGTCGATCGAAAAGTGCCGATCCCAATGCGCGATCGAATAAATCTGACGGCAGATATTTATCGCCCCAAAGGTATAGATACACCCCTGCCCGTATTGCTGATGCGGCTGCCTTATGGACGTTCGATCGCTTCGACTGTCACCTATGCTCATCCCAGTTGGTATGCCCAGCAGGGTTATATCGTCGTAATCCAAGATGTCAGGGGCTGTGGCACTTCAGAAGGAGAGTTCTATCCATTTCGGCATGAATATGAGGATGGTTACGATACGGTGCGTTGGTGTGTGGAATCACTTGCTGGTAGCAATGGCAAA
>JARCMB010000052.1 GCA_030248825.1 Pseudanabaenaceae cyanobacterium MP8IB2.15
TGATTTTACTCAACATCTAAAGTGTTTTGGGTAAGTCTATATACTTTGCGGCGAGGAATTGGATTAATTTTTGCCCAATCGAAATTAAGCCAATTCGCGCGATCGACACTTCTCGATTAACGCCAAAAATACGGCATCGATCGTAAAACTCTAGAAAGCTTGTCGCTAAATCACGGCACAGCTTAATTTCTAGTTTTTTTGTCAATCCTTTTCCCGAACATAAAGCTATTTCGTCACCGATCGACAAACACTGCAAAGCTAGCCCTAGTTCGGCAGTCGATCGAAGTAATAATTTTCCCTCACGATCTAAAAGCTGCCAATCTCCGATCGATCCTGATTTTGGCGCCATTCGGAGCAACGCATGACAGCGCGCATAGGCGTATTGCACATAGGTATAACCTGAAAAATTCTGCTGGGGTTTAATTACGGTTCGATCGACAACTGGTAAGTTTACTAAACCATAGAGACATTCCCCCAAGAAAGCATCTGAGAGTCTGAAATTTAGCCAACCATTTGCCGCAACACTAACGGTAAATCTTGGATCTGCGCTTAAATCTGGGCATAATCTTTGTCCCAACCCTAAAGGCTCGATTTCCAACTTTCTCGCTAAAACCAAAGCTACATTACAAGCATAGTGAGCCGAGTATTTCGGGTAACAGGATTCGATCGAGATCTCAGCATCTTGTCGATCGATTACCCGATCGACGATCGATCGAATCGCCAATGCTGGAGAATATTCCACGAATTCATCCATAGTTAGAACTCATTCGATCTGTTTGCCTGATTTCTTGAATATTGTCCATTATTCAACTAGCCAATGGTTTGATTTAGCTGGAGCGCGAGGAAGTATTCTAGAAGTGTTAAGTCTTAGCGGTTTTATCGGAATTTCATGGCAATATCCCAGATTATTGAGCAGGCGATCGAAGAATTGATGCCCACATTTATCCAGATCGATCGACAGGTAAAGCAAAATTTGCGGCGCGTACTCCAAGCATTTCGCGATCGGAAAGTGGGGGCCCATCACTTTGCTAGCGTCACAGGCTATGGTCACAATGATTTGGGTCGGGAAGTGCTCGATCGAGTATTCGCTCAGGTGATGGGCGCAGAAGCTGCCGCTGTGCGGGTGCAGTTTGTTTCAGGCACTCATTCGATCGCTTGTTGCTTGTTTGGCATTCTGCGTCCTGGGGATGAGTTGCTCTCTGTCGCGGGTGCGCCCTACGACACATTGGATGAAGTGATTGGCGATCGAGGCGCAGGACAGGGTTCGCTCAAAGAATTTGGCATTAGTTACCGTCAGGTCGATTTGACAGAATCGGGTGAGATTGACTGGATAGCTTTAGCGACAGCCGTAAAGCCCCAAACACGGATGGTATTGATTCAGCGATCGTGTGGATATGCTTGGAGATCGAGCTTATCGATCGATGACATCGCGCGGATCGTTGAACTGGTGAAGCAGCAAAATCCCAACACGGTCTGCTTTGTCGATAACTGCTACGGTGAATTTGTCGATATCCAAGAACCGACGGCGGTGGGAGCCGATCTAATTGCAGGGTCGCTGATTAAAAATCCTGGTGGCACGATCGCTACGGCAGGTGGGTATGTCGCAGGGAAAGCTGCATATGTCGAAGCGGCAGCTTGTCGGCTGACTGCACCTGGAATTGGCAGTTCAGGCGGTGCAACCTTCGATCAACATCGACTTCTGTTTCAGGGATTATTTCTCGCGCCGCAAATGGTGGGTGAAGCGATTAAGGGCAATCATCTCGCCGCCTATGTGTTTAATCAGTTGGGATATCCCGTCAATCCGATGCCATTCGCCCCGCGCCGTGATGTGATTCAGGCAATCCAATTAGGGAAGCCAGAGAAGTTAATCCAATTTTGTCGAGCCATACAGCAATGTTCGCCGATCGACTCGTATGTCGATCCTGTACCTGGAAATATGCCTGGTTATGAGAGCGAACTAGTGATGGCAGGTGGGACATTTATCGACGGCAGTACCTCGGAACTATCCGCCGATGGGCCTCTGCGCGAACCTTATACCGTGTTTCTCCAAGGCGGTACTCACTGGACTCACATCGCGATTGCCCTAGAAAACCTAGATTTCTAAAAAATATGAGATATAAATTAATCAGAACGAAATCGCAAGCAAGGGAAAGATCGCACGGTTTGAATAGTCTCAAAATCGCGATCGTTATGCACTAAGGTTAATTGATACTCGATCGATAGTTGGGCGATACAGCAGTCAATGCTACTTCTAACCGTTATGCCTTTGCGCTTTAGCTCATAATAAATTCTGGCAGCACCAATCCAAGTGTTATTAGTTTGTTCGACGTAATCTTGATCTTGGAGATAAGTTTCTAGTAATTTCCACTCTCGTTCGTCTCGACATCCCTGCAAGAGTTCCATCTGTGTAAAGCAACTCAGGAATATGCTTTCACCTTTTAATAATGATTCAAGGGATTGTCTCACTTTACCCGTTCGATCGCGCAAAACGTCGATCCAGACTGAGGTATCAATCAGAAACATGACGATTTGCTCTGGATGCCTTGTAGTCATAATCGGATGAGAACTCAATTTGCCCACTTAAATCCAATAGATTCTTTTTCTTCTGAGCACGAATTAATTCTTGGAGCGCAAGATGGATCAATTCTTTTTTTGTTCGTAGATTAGTTACACGGAAGGCTTCTTCTACTAGGTCATCGTCTAGATCGATATTTGTTCGCATAATTCATACACAACATACACCTATATCTGTGTAGTATACACTAAGTCGGAGTGTTGAAAGTATTATTCGCATTTTACGTGGCGAAATACTTATAGATTTCGCCCCGTGGTTGAGCCTAGTTGAGAGAGTTGCGATCGAATTACCAATTACCTTTAAAATTATCTAGGACTAGTCACAGAATCAACTAAGTTGCTACGTGTAATTGCTACAGTATTAAATTATTATTTAGAACATCGACTTAATATTAAATCTTAGAGTAGGAAAAGAGTTTATGGCAGGTACGACAGGAGAACGTCCGTTTTCAGACATTATTACGAGTGTGCGCTACTGGCTAATTCATAGCCTCACAATCCCCGCCCTGTTCCTTGCAGGTTGGTTATTTGTCAGCACGGGTCTTGCCTATGATGTGTTTGGTACACCGCGCCCCGATGAGTACTACACGCCTAGTCGTGAGCAAGCTCCGATTTTGCGCGATCGCTATGATGCTGGTCAAGAAATTCCCCAGTTCAGTCAACCAAAATAGTTAATCAACCAATCAGTTAATAAATCATCTATTACAGCTATGTCTACCCAAAATCCTAACCAACCTGTCCAATACCCTGTGTTTACAGTGCGTTGGCTGTCTGTTCATGCTCTCGGCGTACCAGCCGTGTTTTTTATGGGCGCGATTACTGCTATGCAGTTCATCAGCCGTTAGAGCTAATTATTTGCTTATATTTCCTCACTGCTTGCCTAACTATCTGCTATTTTTTGGCTCCTAGTTTTTGTCCAAGTTCAGTCAGGTTTGTTTTGTCCTGTTAATCGTTAAATGAGGTCTTGTCATGGCTGAACAAAAGCGAAATCCTAACTCGCAGCCAGTAGAACTAAATCGCACATCGCTATTTCTAGGTCTACTGTTGATTTTCGTCACTGTCTTACTGTTTTCCAGTTATTTCTTTAATTAATAACTAAAAGTCAAATTAAGTTTTCTATGGAGGTGATCTAGTTATGTTTCAAAATGGTCGTATTCCTTTGTGGCTGGTCGCAACTGTGGCTGGAACTGGTATTTTGGTGGTAGTAGGTGTCTTCTTTTACGGTTCCTACGCCAATATTGGGACTGCTCTATAAATCTGCAACATTAATCATAAGTCTGTATTAGTGTTAAAAAAGCGATCAAAGTGATCGCTTTTTTAATCGTTTTTTGCCATATTCAGGCAGACAGATCTTGATTAATCGCTAATCTCGATCGCATGATCGCCAACATGAACCGTACCTTGAGCGGCGTGAATTAGATTTTGTCCAAAAAATATTTTGCCTCGATCGAAGCGATAGCTAGCTAAAGTAATCAGGGGCTCTTTGTCATCGATCCCAGTGTTTCGATCGATAGTTGTGATCATGCAACGACTACAGGGCTTTACGCCATAAAATAAGACTTCACCGATTTGCATTTTTTGCCAACGATCTTCAGCAAAAGCGGCACAGCCTGAAACCACTACATTAGGGCGAAACCGATTCATTGGTAATGGCTCTGCTAA
>JARCMB010000361.1 GCA_030248825.1 Pseudanabaenaceae cyanobacterium MP8IB2.15
CTAGCACTGTGGGAAGCAAGTCGCCCTTATCGCCTCGATCCTGCGACGCTCGAAACGATTGGGGTTGAAGATTTTGACGGGGCATTGCGACCAGGACAGACTTTTACCGCCCATCCTCGCCTCGATCCTGAAACTGGCGATCTGTGGGGCTTTGGCGTTGAGGCGGGGCCAAAATCGACGATTACGATCTACAAGTTAGATGCGAGTGGCAAGCTGACGACATCGTGCCAACATAAAGTGCCTGGGTTCTGCTTCCTACATGACTTTGCCTATACGCCTAACTATCGCATTTTCCTGCAAAACCCCGTAGAGTTTAATCCTTTGCCGTTTGTGTTGGGCATGAGATCGGCGGGAGCTTGCATCGGTATGAAACCGAATACGCCGACAAAAATCTTGCTGTTCGATCGAACGGGTAAACTCACCACCCTAGAAACAGAAGCGGGCTTTGTCTTCCATCACTGCAATGCGTTTGAGCAAGATGACGAGATTGTGTTGGATTCGATTTGCTATGCCGATTATCCCAAACTCGATCCTGGGTCAGATTTTCTCGATGTAGACTTCGATCGAGTTGTGCCTGGAGCTTTGTATCGGTTTAAGATCGATCCTAAAACTGGCGCGGTGAGTCGATCGATATTGGTAAAGCGTTCTTGTGAATTTCCTGCGATTAATCCCAAACATGTCGGTCGGGCTTATCGCTATGCCTACATGGGTGCGATTCCGAAGGCAGAAGGTAATGCACCGTTGCAAGCGATCTTGAAGCTGGATATCGAAACAGGTAATCAGACGATTCATAACTTCGCGCCCAGAGGTTTTATTGGCGAACCAGTGTTTATTCCTCGCCCTAATTCTGTCCGAGAAGATGATGGTTGGATTGCCGTGGTGGTATTCGATGCGGCGTTCGATCGATCTGATGTCGTGATTCTCGATGCTGCTAAGATTGAGGCTGAGCCAGTGGCGACATTACACCTCAAGCATCATATTCCGTATGGATTGCATGGTAGTTTTACGCCACAAGTTTGGTTAAACAGCTAGGACGTTCGGGAGGTTGCTAAATGGTTGCGGCAAGAGAAAATTATCCAAGATTTACACCTGAAGAATATTTTGCATGGGAGGAGCAACAGCAAGTAAAGCATGAGTATCTCAATGGTGAAGTCTATGCCATGAGTGGTGGCAGTTTGAATCATAGTGCGATCGCGGTAAATTTTGTTTCACTGTTGCTTGTTCATTTACGCGGCGGCGGCTGTCGAGTGCTCAATTCTGATGCTAGGGTAAATGTCTCAGAATCTAGTGACTATATTTATGCTGATGCCAGTGTTACTTGCGATCAGCGAGATCGCTCTAGCACTCAATCGATCGGTCATCCGTGCCTAATTGTCGAAGTTTTATCTCCCAGTACCGAACTTTACGATCGAACCAAAAAATTTAAACTTTATCAAAGATCTAATGTTTTAGAGGATTACGTCATGGTCAGTTCCACCGAAGTTGCGATCGATCTCTATCGCAAGGACGATCGAGATGAATGGAGAATTATCAGTTATGGAGCTGGAGATTCGATCGAGTTAAAAAGTATTAATTTAACTTTTGCGATCGAACAGTTGTTTGAAGGGATTGTGTTTGAACAATAATTTCGATTGATAAAGATATTCAGGAGGTTGCTTAATGGTTGCAGTAAAAGAAAATCATCCCAGATTCACCCCTGAAGAATACTTCGCATGGGAGGAGCAACAGCTAGAGAAGCATGAGTATCTCAATGGTGAAGTCTATGCCATGACTGGTGGCAGTTTGAATCACGCCCAAATTGGCGGTAATTTCCACTCTCTACTCGATAGCCATCTACTTAGTGGAGTTTGTCGAGTATTTAATTCCGATGCCAGAGTAAACATCCTGAAATCGATCGACCATGTTTATCCTGATATCAGCGTCACTTGCGATCGACGAGATCGCGAAACACCCCAATACATTACTTATCCATGTCTGATTGTGGAAGTCTTATCGTCCAGTACCGAGGCTTACGATCGAGGCGATAAGTTCCAGATGTATCGAAAATCTGATATCTTGCGAGATTATGTCCTAGTCAGTGCCGATAAAATTAAGGTCGAACTATTTCATCGAGATGATAGTGGGAAGTGGGACATCATCGATTATGTTGCTGGTGATTTGGTGGAGCTAGAAAGTGTTAACCTGACTTTTTCGATCGAGCAAGTCTACAGAGACATCAAATTTTGATTGTAATTCCTATTATTAAGTCCTGATGCTGAGTAACCTCCGAGTAGCAGTGGTACATGAGTGGCTGGTCGATTACTCAGGCTCAGAGCGAGTTTTAGAGCAGATTTTGCAATTATTTCCCCAAGCCGATTTGTATGCCGTAGTGGATTTTTTGCCCGATCGACTGCGAGGATTTATTCAAAACAAGCAAGTCAAAACTTCTTTTATTCAAAAACTCCCATTTGCGAAAACCAAATATCGTTCCTATTTGCCGTTGATGCCGATCGCGATCGAACAGCTCGATGTTTCGGGTTATGACCTCGTGATTTCTAGCTGTCATGCCGTGGCAAAAGGTGTGTTGACGGGGCCAGATCAATTACACATTTCTTACACCCACTCACCAATTCGATACGCTTGGGATCTGCAACACCAGTATTTACGCGAGTCGGACTTAGATCGAGGCGTGAAAAGTTGGCTAGCACGCTGGTTGTTGCACCAGATTCGGATTTGGGATACTCGCACTGCTAACGGCGTTGATTCGTTCGTTGCTAATTCGCAATTTATCGCCCGTCGCATCCAGAAAGTCTATCGTCGCGAAGCCACTGTAATCTATCCGCCAGTTGATGTTGATAACTTTGCCCTCGTATCGCGAAAATCTGATTTTTACCTGACGGCAGCGCGATTTGTCCCAAATAAGAAAATCGATCTGATCGTCGAAGCCTTTAGCCAGATGCCCGACCGCCAACTTGTGGTGATCGGTGACGGCCCAGGTGAGGTGAAGATTCGATCGAAGGCGGCGGGAGCGAAAAATATTACCTTGCTCGGTTATCAGCAGCCTCAGGTTTTACGCGATTATATGCAACGATCGAAAGCATTTGTGTTTGCGGCTGAGGAGGATTTTGGCATCACACCTGTAGAAGCCCAAGCCTGTGGCACGCCTGTAATCGCTTTTGGTAAAGGTGGCGTATTAGAGACTGTGCAGGGGATCGAGCAAGATTCGCCCACAGGCGTGTTTTTCCCTGAGCAAACCGTGTCAAGCCTGATCGCGGCAGTAGAAAAATTTGAGTCATGTCACGATCGAATTACCCCCGCAGCGTGTCGAGCCAAGGCCCTCAGGTTTGCGCCCGCCCGATTTAGACAAGAATTTATCAGCTATGTCGAACAGGCTTGGACGGCATGGCAAGCATGATAGGCTAGAATCTCAACACCTGCGACTTTGGCGGCTAGCCGCTAGAACTCAGGCATACTTTGTTCATGTTCTTTCTCGATCGCCAATAGCTATTAGTTATTAGCTTTTAGCTCCTATAACCATGAGTTCATTCCCATCTATTCCTTTAATCGCTCTCGTCGCTACGCTGTCGTTGCTGGGCTGGAGTCTGTTTGGTGCTCGCAAACTTGGCAAGCTTGGTATTTTGTCTTGGCTCCAGTTTGCGTCGTTGATGCTCCCTTGGGTTGCTTACTTTGGCTTATTTCTAGCAGGCATATTCATCAATTTTGCCATGTTGCTGCTATTGCTAGTCACATCGACCGCGATCTACGTCATCCTCGGCATTCAAGTCCGAAAAGTCGCATTAGAAGAGAGGGCGAAGTTAATCGAAATTGCTAAAACCCAAATTCAATCTCATCCATCTGAACCTAAATCTTCATCTCAACCTTTGTCGCCATCTCCAACTTCGGCAAATATTTCGATCGATACCCCACTCAACGCCCCACTGAATGCAATTAAAGC
>JARCMB010000362.1 GCA_030248825.1 Pseudanabaenaceae cyanobacterium MP8IB2.15
AATCCAACTATATCCGCAAATAGAATCGTAACTTCATCAAATCGATCGGCGATCGCATCTGAGGATTCCTTTAACTGCGCCACAATTGCTTCAGGTAAAATGTTGAGTAGTAGCTGTTCGGACTTTTCTTGCTCGACTTTTAAACTAGCCTCAGCAGCTTTGCGATCGCGCATTTCTTGACGAATTTGCTCAAACATCTTATTAAAGCTAGCCATCACATCGCCTAGTTCATCTTGACGGCGCTCTGAAAGAGCGTAAAAATCATGGTTAGACGCATCTTGAGAGACGGCATTGGCTGCCGCATTGAGATCTTCCCGCAATCTCAAAATAGGAGTGATCACATTTTTCCCAACAATCAACATGGTCGTGAGAGTTAAAAAGGTAGCTATAATCACAACTAAGCCGACTATCCCCAATACATACACTACTAGCTCTAGATTGAGGCTGTCAACATTATGCCTAACGACGATTAAATATGTGTTTTGGGCTGTGGGGACAAACCAAGCCGCATCGTAGCGATCGTCATTACGGCTATTTAAACCAGTAAATCCGCGACTTTTGATATCGGCATAGTTCAGAGTCGGAGATTCTCCGAACTTCCCTACTTCTTTGCCATCAACTTCATAGACAACTCCTCCCACAATTTGTTTGAGCATGATATCACTTTGGAGTTGCTGAACTTGAGCTAAAAGTTCTATCCCAGATGCTTGACGAAAATTGTTAGCAATCCATTCTATTTTTCCTTGGGTAATCGCTCTCGACCGTTCCAGAATTTCCATTTCTCTTTTTTGGATTGAAGGTACTAAGAGCACTGCTTCAATAATAACAAGGCTGGTAAACACTCCAAAAGCGATCTTGCGTGACAGTCGAGATTTGAACGAGCGAAATATGGGCAGGATTTTAGTATTCATATTTACTTATCTAGAGTCATTAGAGAATTTAGCGTACAAGTCATCTCATGTCTCGGATAATTCTCAATGGAGTTGCTCAATCAGAATAATGGTCTTATCTACTCAATTTCTATTCTGACTCAATGAATGTAATGCTCTTAATCGTAAGAGCGATCGCCCCGCCTCATAGTTGAATTCATAGAGATTTTTGAATTGTTTCTGCATAGAATTTTTTAGGCTTCAGTCCCACAATTTTCTCAAGTTGGCGATCGCCTTTAAACAAAACTACAGTTGGCACACTGCGAATCCCTAATGCGATCGCCAAATCTGGCTCCTCAGTCATATCAACTTCCACAAGATGAAAGTTACCATTTTGTTCTGTGGCAAGTTGATGCAACACAGGTCTGAGAGTGTCGCAGGAACTGCAATGGGGGGCGCTAACCTCAAGGAGAATTAACTTATCTGATTCACTCTGCAACTTCTCAAGAGCCGCTCGACCTTGGGAAAAATTTTGCTCTGACATTGTAATTTACCTTTTTAAATTTACTTTATAGACTTTGAATAAGTAAACTTTGCGAAGCAAAGTCTACTTCTCAACTAACCAACGCTCTGCTTCTAGAGCCGCCATACAGCCAGTACCTGCGGCAGTGATCGCCTGACGATAAATATGATCTTGGACATCTCCTGCTGCCCAAACCCCAGCAATATTTGTCGCTGTAGTTTTGCCATAGGTCTTGATGTAACCCTTCTCATCCAAATCCAACTGCCCTGCAAAAAGCTGCGTATTCGGCGTATGCCCGATCGCATAAAACAAACCGCTAACTTTTAATTCCATAATCGAACTATCTTTTTGATCTTGAAGTTGAATGCTTTGTAGAATATCACTGCCATGAGCGCTAATCGGCAATACTCGCCAATGCACCTGAATTTTATCGTGATTTAAAATCCGTTCTTGCATGACTTTAGAAGCTCGTAGGCGATCGCTACGCACTAGCAAATGTACCTTACTCGCATATTTTGTCATATACAGTGCTTCTTCAGCAGCCGAGTCACCTCCACCAACCACCGCAATTTCCACATTTTGAAATAATGGATTTGTACCGTCACAAACTGCACAGGCAGAAATACCATTATTCCAGAATTCTTCTTCACCTGCGATATGCAACCGCTTTGCCGTTGCTCCTGTACAAACGATCACCGCATGGGATTTCACTTCAAGATCTGAAGTTGCGATCGTAAAAGGACGTTGGCTAAAATCCACAGTAATCACATCATCAGTAATTAACTTCGCTCCCCAACGGATTGCTTGTTGACGCATTTCCTTCATCAACTTTGGCCCTTGAATTCCTTCAGAGAATCCTGGAAAATTTTCAACTTCCGTTGTCGTCATCAATTGACCGCCTGGCAATCCTCCAGCCTCAAAACCTTCAAAGAGAATTGGTTGCAGTTGAGCACGAGCTGCATAGATTGCCGCCGTATAGCCTGCGGGACCCGAGCCAATAATTACAAGCTGTTCTACCATAGTTCTAATCCACTAACAATTAATTTAGTTTAGGAAAATATCTATCCGAATTCATCCAAAAAACCACCTTACCCCTGTAACTAGATAGTAAATCCCTGCCAAAATCAGCGCCACACTTCCAAACTTAGTAATTCCATCGGAGTATTTCAGCAATAGATTCGCTTGTTTGGCAAATCCAGTCAATAAACTCGCTAGAAATATAATGATCGTGTAGCCTAAGGCGTAGCTTGCCATCGTCATCACTGCAAGAGGCTGAGAACCACTCGCGGCGGCTGCTGCAAGAACTGCAAACAATACAGGACTTGCACAAGGAGAACTGACCAATGCGTAGGTTAAGCCCACGCCAAAGGGACCAAAATTGGAGCCATCAACATTAATTTCGGGTAAGGGGATTTTGATCAATCCCAATAAGCCTAATCCCATCACGAGAATAATTGCTCCCACCACAACATTGATGTGACCGCGATATTCCACCATCACCGCACCTGCAAAGGAGGAAGCTAATCCAAATAGACTCAAGATGATCACATTGCCTAACACAAATAACCCAGCCTTGATGAAGGCATCTAGTCGTGAGGTAATGTTACGTGTACCGATGTAGCTGAGATTGAGTGGAAGCATTGCTAAAATGCAAGGAGAGACACTAGAGACTAAACCGCCGATAAATGCAAGGGACATTAGCACTAACGGATTAGCTGTATCCTGTTGCGAGAACCATTCCTGATAGCGATTTTCCACTACCGAAATGAGACGTTCTAGCGCTTGTGATACTGGTCCATTAGTTAACAGTACGATCGATAAACCTAGCAGTGCGAATCCTCCAAACACTAACCACTTTTTGGGGATTTTGGAATTATTCTTTTTGCGCCTAGTGGTATGAACAATAGGTTCAGTCTCTTGGTCTGGTTTCTGAATGTGATTCATGAAATGATCCTACGATAGGTTTCGTAATTAGAAGCTGGCGATTTGTCTGGGATAAATCGCCAGCTTTTACCAAGGTTATTTGGTGAGAGCAGCATTCAATACTTTGCTGTAAGCGGCTTTGTCAGGATTGTTGCGAAACTGTGCCAAGATTTTGCCTGTAGCTGGATCGACAATCGTGAGTGAACCTGTTTGGGTTTTGTTTTCCGATAGAAACTTGCTCAGTCCCAGCTCTTGTGCTGTGGCTTCGGCGGCAGATGTGGTGGATTTGTCCGATACATCCAGTACTACAAATTCCACTTTCCCTGCATACTCTTCCTTGAGTTGTGAGAGGGTCGGTGCAATATTTTTGCAAGCGGGACACCAGCTAGCATAGACATCGACAACAACTGGCTTACCCTGTAACTTCTGAGCAAGTGGTCCACCGACTGAGGCAGCAGCTTTAGCAGCACAAGGATTTGCTTTGGCAGCACATGGATTAGGCTTGACTTCAGCAACTTCGATCGTGCCAGGAGTGGTTGCGGAAGGGCTTGAACAAGCAGTTGCAACGCCAATGGTTAACAACGAAATTGCGGCAAATGTGGCTAGATACTTGATTTTCACGGGATTTTTCTTGTTAAGAATTTATGTTGAAATTTTGGCTGAGCAGTAGCTGTAAATGCCCAGCCTGTGCATCTACTTTTTAGCTAGAGCAGCATTCAATACTTTGCTGTAAGCGGCTTTGTCAGGATTGTTGCGAAACTGTGCCAAGATTTTGCCTGTAGCTGGATCGACAATCGTGAGTGCACCTGTTTGAGTTTTGTTGGCAGCAAAGAAATCACTCAGTCCAAGCTCACGGGCGATCGCCTCAGACTTAGCTGTAGAAGCTTTGTCAGACACATCTAAAACCACAAAATGCACCTTACCTGCATATTGCTGTTTTAATTGCGAAAGTGTGGGCGCAATGTTTTTGCAAGCAGGACACCAACTAGCATAAATATCGACAACTACGGGCTTTCCTTGCAGCTTTTTGGCAAGAGGTCCACCAACTGAGGCAGCAGATTTACCAGCACAGGGATTGGATTTACCAGCACAGGGATTGGATTTACCAGCACAGGGATTGGATTTACCAGCGCAAGGATTGGATTTACCAGCACAGGCAGTAACTTTGGTTGTGTCAGGAGTGGTTGCAGAAGAGCTTGAACGCGCAGTTACAACGCCAATGTTTAACAACGAAATAGCGGCAAATGCGGCAAATGTGGCAAGATACTTGATTTTCATGGGTTTTTCCTGTTAAGAATTATCTTGAACAATTCAAGACTATGTCTATTAAAAGTTAGAAAAATGAGTGCTAGATGAATGCAAGATGGAGATAGCATAAAGCTTGAAAATTTCAAATTTGCCCTGCAATAAATTACGGGCTAAAAACTTAAACTCGTTGAAACAGGTTGATTTGAGGATTTCTTAGAGTCAGTTTTAACTGATTTTAACTTCGCAGCCCAGAACTTGAGTTTTTGGTTGATTTGCCTACGTTCTAATTTATCTAATGAGGGGTTCGGGGAGCTATAAGACCCCCGCCATAGTGCCTCACTTGGCGGCGGGATACATGGACTCAAGAGCGTATATTAAATAGGCTCGATGCCTACTCAATATACATTTACTGTATAGCTTAGCATGAGTAAACCATGCTATAATAGCTCTATGCTAACGATGAATTACCGCTACCGCATATATCCAGATATCGCTC
>JARCMB010000363.1 GCA_030248825.1 Pseudanabaenaceae cyanobacterium MP8IB2.15
GAAGTGCCGCAGGTGGTGATGGAGTTTCTTTCCGAGACTGATGGCAAGGAATACTCGGCAAAACCCACCTATCCGCCTGGCAAATGGTATTTTTACGAGCAGATCTTGCGCGTACCGACATATATTACTTTTGACCCAGAAGATAGACATCTAGAAGTTTATAACTTAGGCGAAACCGTTTATCAGTTGCAGCCCCAAGATGCCAATAATCGCTACTGGATTGCTGATATGGGATTATTTCTGGGAGTTTGGCAAGGAGAAAAGGAGGGACGCAATGGTAATTGGTTGCGTTGGTGGAGTCAAGACGGAAATATGCTGCCTTGGGCTGTGGAGCAATTAGAGCAGGAACGGCAGCTTGCCGAACATGAACGGCAACGGGCTGAACATGAACGGCAACGAGCCGATCGACTAGCAGAACAATTGAGGGTGCTTGGGATTACGCCCGAACAACTCTCCTAGCATGTTTCAAACTACGCGCCGCCGTCTGGCTCTCTGGTATACGACTGTAACGGCGATCTTGTTGCTGGTATTTGCTAGTGGTTTTTATGGCTATGTGCGTCTGACCCTGATCGATCGAATCGATGACACGATCGATCATGTCGTTGAAGTTTTAGAACGATCGCTAGTCAAAAACAACCTAGAAGCTAACTTCAGTAATGCGGCTGAATTGGAAGCCGATCACATAGACATCGAATGGTTTAATTCAGTTGGAGAGTTGATTTGGACAACACTGCCGCAGGTGGAACGATTACCGCTAGCATTGCAAGACCTCCCATTTATCCAGCCGATTTATCGCACGATCTATCTCAATCCCTCTGAGCCGTTGCGACAGTTGACCAAGGCGATCACCCTAGATGGTCAACTAATGGGCTATTTGCGCGTTAGTCATCCTTGGTTTGAGTTTACAAAACCAATTCAACAATTGTTTTTAGATTTAACCGTGGGAACAACTTTGATGATTGTGGTGGTGGCTTTGTGTGGGTGGTGGCTATCTGGACTGGCGATGCAACCTGTCAGAGACTCTTATCAACGACTCAAACAATTCACGGCTGATGCTTCCCATGAGTTACGTAATCCGATCGCAGTGATTCAAACTAATGTTCAGGTTGCTCTTGCCGACCCTGCCCCTAATCTCCAAACTCAACAACTGCAATTGGAAGTGATCGAAAGGTTAACTCGCCGCCTGACACGATTACTAGACGATTTATTGTTTCTAGCGCGACAGGATGGGAAGTTAGTGCCGCTAGTGAGAGTGCCATGTCAGTTCGATCGAATTTTGCATGAGGTCGTAGAAGAACAGCAGATCATTGCTCAGGCAAAACAAATTGATTTGGAACTATCCGATCTAGATTTGTCTGTGCAGGTGCTGGGCGATCGAGACCAACTGGTGCGACTGTTTACTAACTTAATTGGGAATTCGATCGCTTACACTCCCGACGGTGGCAAGATTAAACTCACTCAGGATTTACTTCCATCCCAAAATCAAATTCAGGTGCGGCTCCAAGACAATGGCGTAGGAATGCCTGAATCTGTGATCCCGCATATTTTTGAACGCTTCTATCGCTACCAGCCACAATCGACTTCAGGATCGGGTTTAGGATTATCGATCGTCAAAGCGATCGTCGAAAATCATCAAGCCCAAATTCGGGTGGAAAGTTCTCCTAATTTAGGCACAACTTTTACGATCACCCTACCCATTACTAAATCCGAAGTCAAAGGCATCTCTGCGGTTTTGGATTCATAACTCGATCGCTCTGATTTCAGGCATCTTTACTTGATGTAGTAACCCGAAACTTTCCAAGAACCATCTTTTCATGCATGGGTGTTACCATGTTTTGAAATATGAGTCGGCATGATCCCAATTACTGAGATAGTTTCCAACGTCAGTGAGAGCCAGCCAAGCCTGAGCCGATTCTTTTGCTTTGGTAATGGCAGTGGAATTTTTGTCGCTGCTACTCGTCTTATAATTGTCGTAGCAGGTTTTTGCTTTTTTCAATTAGGTAGCAACTTAGTTGGGTTAGTTAGTTAATTATGATCTTAGTCACAGTCGGAACTGAACAATATCCATTTAACTCCTTAATGGATTGGATTGGTCTGTTAATAAAAGAGGGGATCATTACAGAAGAAGTTGTCATTCAATATGGAGCATCAACACGCTTGCCTGACGATGTCAAGATCAGTAAGGTCATGCCTGAAGCTCAATTTAAGGAAACCGTTGAAAAAGCCAATGCGGTGATTGCCCATTGTGGAGAAGGGTCAGCACTGTTGCTTGAAGAATTTGATAAACCTTACATCTTAGTACCGCGTACATCTAGGTTCCATGAACATGTTGACAATCATCAACTAGAAATGGCAGATGACTTAGAAAATCAAGGGATACTTGTTGCTCGATCGCCTGCTGACTTAGTGAAATTCCTGAAATTAATTACGATTCCCCATAGCTCCGCAGATTTTGGCGAAGACGCGCCATTGTGTGAATATCTAAGCGATTGCTATTCTCGCCAAGATTACCCAAAAATCATGCTGGTCTGCTCATCGGGTGGTCATTTCAAAGGAATGCGGGGATTGAGGCAATATTGGCAACAGTTTGAGCAACGAGATTGGATTACCTTTAAAACTGGGACGACTCAAGCCGAACTTAAGGATGAACAAGCTCATTGGGCGCATAGTCCTACTAATCGAAATTTACCTAACTTGGTGCGAAATTTACTGTTAGCTTTTCAGATAGTTAGCAAAAAACGACCTGACATCGTGATTTCTACTGGTGCAGGAGTTGCTGTGCCATTTTTAGTCGCGGCGAAGTACCTATGCAAGAGTCAAGTGATCTTTGTAGAGTCCAAGACTCGGATTCGGAATTTGAGTCTTTCGGCGCGTCTACTACGATCGCTAAAATCTTTGGATCTTCTGATTGTGCGTTCCGAAGAAATTGCCCATCTGTATCCTGATTCAGTCTATATCCCCACAGGCAATAGTCAGCAATCATTAAAGTCGGGTTTACAGGATGTGCAGATTACGAGTTTCCAAGATACGGTCTTAATCAGTACACCGAATAGAGTTTTGAATCCTGAAGCTCGTAAACTCAAGGAAGATTTTCGGCAATTGTGCCAAGATGAAGAAAGCTTCCGCAAAATTATTATTGATATGGCAAACACTGAGTTTGTGGATAGCTCAGGTCTTGGGGCGTTGATCTCTTGTTTGAAAATTTTGCACCAAAGTGATATTCAATCTGGCAAGACAGAACCAACGGAATTAGTGCTTTGGAGCGTTAATCCACAGGTGTTATCGATTTTAGAAATGACTAATCTCGATAAAATGTTCTATATTGAGCCATCGACCAGAAGCAATCGATCGCTAAGCACAAAGAATCAAAAAACTAACCAAAACAAAGGACATCAGATTGCCTCAGTTTTTCATCGCATCTATCACTCGCTCATCGGTATACCGATCTTATGCGCGATCTCCTATATAATGTATTTCCTTTATCCTGCGATCGAATTAGACCCGCAAATGCCTGTACATCCATCGGTGCGAAGTTTCCCCAAACGCCTGATCGATATTTTGGGTTCTTTAATTGGATTGAGCATTACCGCGATTTTGTTTATTCCTTTAGCGATCGCGATTAAATTAGAGAGTCACGGTTCCATATTGTTCAAGCAAAAACGCGCAGGACTGATGAGCAAGCCCTTTAGTATTTGGAAATTCCGATCGATGGTGAAAAATGCTGAAATGCTCAAACAAAAAGTTGTGAATCAGATCGC
>JARCMB010000364.1 GCA_030248825.1 Pseudanabaenaceae cyanobacterium MP8IB2.15
CTGACGGGGCTCGAACCCGCAACCTCCGCCGTGACAGGGCGGCGCTCTAACCAATTGAACTACAGTCCCAACTTTTTCGCGATCTCCATTTTGCTTACTAAAGTGTCTTTTGTCAAATATTTCTTGAATATTTTTCAAAAGGCGGTTTTAGTCACGATCTTGACCCGAAGAGTTAATCTAACTCTCTGCGTCCTTCGATCGCTTTAGCTAAAGTCACCTCGTCAGCATACTCTAGATCGCCCCCCATTGGAATACCAAAAGCAATGCGGGTAACTTTAGTAAAAGGCTTGAGCAAACCACCGACATACAGAGTAGTAGTTTCGCCTTCAACGCTGGGACTAATTGCCATGATTACTTCATGCGGTTTGCCGCTACTAACACGACGCACAAGGCTCTGAATGTTTAATTGATCGGGCCCAATGCCGTCCATCGGTGAAATTAAGCCACCTAGGACGTGATATTTACCGCGATATTCACGGGTTTTTTCTAGTGCGATTAGATCCTTAGAATCGGAGACGACGCAAATTACCGTTTCGTCACGGCTGGGATTGCTGCAAATTTCGCATACTGGCTCAGCAGATAGATGGGAACATACAGAGCATTGCCCCACTTGTTGCTTGGCATCAATCAAAGCTTTTGCCAGAGATTCTACTTCAGGTTCTGGACGTTTGAGGATGTGCATCGCTAAACGCTGGGCAGTTTTGGGCCCAATGCCAGGTAAACGCTGTAGTTGTTCGATGAGGTGGGCGAGTGGACGAGTATACAAGGTAAAGAATTAGGGCTGAAGAGTATGAATTTTAAATTTAAGCATTAAATGTCGAGTACAGACAGGTCACAACAGTTTTTTGTCGTCGATCGATCGAAGTTCTAGATCGGGCAGTCTGATCAATTCTTTCATCGGTTCCTTGATATCGATCGGAACCATTACAGGTGTGGGTTGTTCGATCCAATATTTATCTACAGGCAGGGTTTCTTCGAGATCGTCGAGCGGGCGAGGAATAATCATTAGGGTGTGAAATTCACCAATGCGTTCGGCTTCATACATTCCCGCTTCGATCGCGACGGCAACATCCGCCACATTGCCCCGCACGATCGCGGTGCAGTACCCCCCGCCAATCGTCTCATAGGCTGCTAATTGCACGTCAGCCGACTTCAGCATCATATCTGCTGCGCCAACCATCGCAGGAAAGCCGCGTGTCTCTAGTAACCCAATTGACTGATTGCTCAAGCGACTGTAGCCACCATTGATAAACTGGCTCAACCGACTACCAATCGGTAAGATCGCATCGAGATTTGCGGAGGGACGAGAGATCACTGAGGTGGAGATCAACTGCCCAAACTGCTCGGCAGTTTCTGCGCCTGCTTGGACGGCAATCCGAACATCGGCAATCCCGCCCCGCACGATTGCCGTACAGTGACCACCGCCAATTTTTTCATAGCCGACCAGTGTGACGGCGGCGGATTTCAGCATCATGTCTGCTGTCCCCACAATCGCGGGAAAACTGCTGGTCGAGATCATGCCCAAGGCACTCTCGCGGAGATCTTTGGGCTGGCGTTTGTTTAAGATAGGCTGATTTTGCCTCATCTTTTTGTCCTGACAACGGCTAATTAACTGCATTCTAACAGACTTAGCATTTATCGATTGGTGATAAACCACCCCAGCAACAAACCTAGGCAAGAATCAACCACCAAGATGATTGAGGTGTCGATCGAATTCGCAAATTTACGGAGCTGGTTGTCGATCGAGATATCCTTTTGACATTATGTGTTGGGATATCTATCTCACTTCTACCTCTCGGCTAGTATCGATTAGGAGCTTCCCATCACGGGTCAGTTTATATTCACCGCGCCATTTACCTGAAAGCAGTTTTGCTCTATTGCGTTTGCCTGCATAGGTGAACAATATACGGTTAGGTTTTTCTAGGGTTCGATCATCAGATGCAAATATGGAGCGATCGGGCGCGATAATTTTTAGGCTTTGTCGATCGCCTTTCAGCACACCATAGGATCTAACCCAGAAGATCAATGCTGCACTATCAGACGATAACTTGGCGTTGGCAATACTGCCTTTTTCAGCTTCCTTGATTTTGGGTTCTCGATCGACAAACCCCGCATTCACGATCCCAGTCGGAACATAGGCGAGATTGCTCTGCCACATCGATTTTCCTGAGACTTTACAGCCAGATGGGGGATTAACGCCTAAAAATGGATCGACAGGTTTGCCCTCGAATCTTGGCTCAAAATGCACATGCGGAAAAGTTGCTAAGCCTGACTGACCCACCAGACCCAACTTAGTCCCAGTCTTAACTCGATCGCCTGATTTGACCACAACCGAATTTTGGCGCAGATGACAGTACTGTGTCTGCCAGCCTTGACCGTGATCGATCACAACACCATTACCGCATTCCTTCCCTTTGACGTTAGGATCACCCAAGCCAGTACTCTGACGATCTTCGACTCCATCACGCACCCGCAAGACTTTACCATCGGCTGCGGCGATCGCAGGCACACCCTGAGCCATCACCCGTTCATCAGGAATAGCAAAATCAGTGCCAGTATGCCCATCGTAGGTCATTCGTCCACAGCCAAAGTCCACTTCGTTCGGACTGGGATCTCGATCGCTGTAGAGCAAGACAAAGCAATTTTGGCCGAGCGGACATTGCAACGGCAACCCAAAACGCGGCCCTTGATTGGCAGCACCAGTCGCTAAAACCAACAGCAACGCGATTGCTGACACCATAATCGGAATCAGAAATTTTTTCATAACTAGATATGGTGAAGGACTTAGGCAGTTTCTGGTAAAATAATTACCCATTCCGAAGCCCCTAAATCCCCAATGCTGGGGACTTTGATTTTCAGAACCCCCAGCATTGGGGGCAGGGTAGATTCTTTAAGGGAAATCTCCTTAACAGTCGATCGAAATCAGCCTAAATCCCTAAGAACTTTTACAAGCCATTGATCGCCCTTTGCAAATTCGCTAGAGATTGATTAAAGCCAATAATTGCTTGCAAGCGATTGACTTCAGCCCGAGTCTGGTCTTCTTCAGCCCGAATTACTTCTAACTGAGTTCCCACACCCGCACTCAAACGTAATCTTGCTAGACGTAACGCTTCATTGGACTGTTCCACCGCTTGAACAGTTGTCGTGATTTGAGTCCGCCGAGATTGGATGTTGATATAGGCTTGCTCGACATCAAAGCGGGCTTGATCGCCAGCTTGATCGAATCTGACTTCAGCCGAAGCTCGATCGGCTTTAAACTGTTCGACCTGAGCATTAGAAACTCCGCCATCAAACAGTGAGATTGAGAAATTGACCCCAGCTCTATAGCCCAAAGCCACACCACCAGCCTGATTGAAGTTATCGGCTAGATCGAGATTGGCAAACAAGCCAACTTGAGGTCCCACTCTCGCCAAAGATGCACGGGCTCGATCGCGGGCGATTTCTCTTTGCAATTTCTGGATATCGAGTTCTGACCGATTTTTATAAGCAAGGAGAATTGTTTCTTCTAAGCTCATCTTCCAATCTTGGGCTGGCTCAATTTTATCTGCTGCCGTTAGATCGAGTGTGGGCGGGTAGACCAACTGCCGTGCTAGATCGCGTCTGGATACAAGCTGATTTGCCTGAGCGTCTAGCAACGATTGCTGGGCATTAGAAAGCTGTACCTGAGATTGCAAGACATCAAACTTAGTCCCGACACCTGCTTTTTCAAGTGCGACTGTATCCTGAAGGCTGCGTTGGTTGTTCTCCACCGACTTTTGGCGGATCGTCACGGTCGCGTCGTTATTTTGCAGCGTGTAGTAAGCTGTGGCAATATTGAGGCGAACAATTTGCGAAATGCGGTTGAGATCGGCTTCGGCAATCCGAACCTGATTTTCGGCTGTCCTAATATTTGCGTCTACTAGTCCAGAAGTGTAAATGTTGTAGTTAACCCCAATCGTACCGTTGACGGGCTGACTGATCGTAGGGCTTACGTTAGTCCCAAATATCGTCGGCGTGGTCGAAATGTTACTGAGTCGAGCCGAGGCGGAGTCATTGAACGTATAGGTTCCCTGAGCATTAACAGTTGGCAGCCTTGCCGCTTCTGCTTCTTTGAGCGCAGATCTAGCTTTATCAACCGCAATTCTGGCTAAATTGATGTCACGATTGTTTTGAGTTACTAAAGTCAGTGCTTCTTCAAGCTTAATTGCCTGAGTCCGATCGATCTTGATTTGGCTAGGTGTAGTCGGCACAGTTAGCGGCGCGATTGGATCGAGTCCTAGAGCAAGCTTGGGATTTTTCTGACCGTCTGTTTTGTTAGGTGAGATAGGTAAAATTGGGCTTGTTGCTTTTTCGATCGACAGCGAAGCAACCACAGCAGGAGAATTAACAGTTTGTTTGGTAGCTGGATCGGAAATTGTGGGATTTAAGGTTTGAGGCGGGTTCGATCGAGACTGGAACCAATTTTTCTCTGGATTTGGATCGATGGACATGTCAGGATCTGGCTCTTTGGCAACC
>JARCMB010000053.1 GCA_030248825.1 Pseudanabaenaceae cyanobacterium MP8IB2.15
GCCAATTCCCCAAAACGGGAGCGAGAAAAGGGCAAAAAACACAAAAATCTGACCTGCTCCTCTGAGTAATGAGACGGTAAAGAACATCAGAAAAGCATTCCAGACAATCGCAAAAAGTAGGCGCAGCAAAACCTCAAGCCCGAAACCAATAGAGGGGATCGAGATTTCGATCGAGTTATCACTTTTACGGCATAAGACTCTGCTGCCTGATGGTTTTTGAGAGGCTTCGATCGCCAAATCGGGTTGTTTCTGCTGCTCTAAGGCTTGTAGTGATGCGTGGGCAGAAGTGAAGCGCCGATCCAAACCTGGTTCAGTCATCTTCCGCAACCAGAAGCTAAAAGCAGGACTGAGCTGGACAATATCTTCAAACTGAATCCTCAGTTCTTTTTGCGGCAGGTCGGCAGGATGAGAGCCTGTGACCAAAGCCAGCAAAGTTGCACCCAAACTGTATAGATCGGATGCGGGCACAGTTCGCCCACCAAACTGTTCAGGCGGCATATAACCATAAGTCCCCACCACCGTCATTGTGCCACCTTCTCTCGCGATCACCGTTTGGACAGAGCCAAAATCAACTAGATAAATATCGCCAGTCTCGGCCAGCATAATGTTACTAGGTTTGATATCACGGTGAATTATCGGTGGGTGTCGATCGTGCAAGTAAACCAGAATTTCTAGCAAAGCCTTGGCAATTTGCTTAATCTGGTCTGAACTAAAAGTTTGTCCCGCCTTCAGACAATCTTGCAAAGACTGTCCTGGAATGTAGCTTTGGACAAGCGCAAAACCTTTAAATTCTGGCAAATCAAGGTCGAAATAGTCAATATAACGGGGAATGTGTGGGTGAGACAGCGTTTTAAGCGTTTCAGCTTCACGTTCAAATAATTTTAAATCCGCCCATTCAAAATCACTGCTAAAGGTTAGTAGTTTAATTACAACTAATGCTTGAGATGACAAATCGCCAGCCAATAAAGTGCGCCGCCCAGCATTTTTACCGAGTTGTTGCTGTACTTCATAGCGATGTCCATGTGAACTGGTAAGGATTTGCCCTAGAAGCATAAATTAATCGGGGCTTTCAAACAGCTTCGCAAAAAGTTCAAAGGCTAGCAGGAGCTTTAGTGGAAACATCAGACATTAAGCCCGACAAACTAGCTCGATTAATCGCAAGGTGAGGATTACTAGTCTGACAAATGGCTCTAAGTTTATCGACAAATAAGGATTGATCGGCCAGAAGCTTTGTCTGTACCACTGATTTGTAGTTAGTAGGAGCTGGTACTACCACCTTTGCGGGTGATTTTGGCGGCGAGTTCAGATCCGACTTTGGTGGGGCGATCGAAGATTTGCGACTGGGTTGCGGCTTCGGTTGGACAGAAGCTTGACTAGAATTTTTTTGACTAGCTTTGGGATTAGTTTGAGCTGATGATTGAGCCGCTGTCTGGATCGCTTTTCTCGGCACACTGGCTGATGTAAACCGAAAATCACCACAGACTAGACGCTCGAACTCATGATTAAATCGACACTGAGGTTCGCCTTTGCGCTGCCAAAAAGTGAGGATTTGTGATACAGATACACCCTTGTAACGACCTTGGTGCAAACATTCCACGATTGCTAACCGCACCCATGTCTGATCGTATTTACTCCATTCCGTTAAAAGCTCATCGATAGTTCGATCGCCAAGATCAAAGCTGTAATATTGCAACAAAGTGGCGATGATATCCATGATGCTCAAAAGTCTGCTAGGCGGTTAATTTATAATAACACCCAAACATCGATCGACATCGATCGTAATCACAGACTAATTCCCAGGTTCAGGCTTGAGCGAAAACAGGAAGTCCAAGCGGGTAGAGCGATTGTTTAAAGTGGTGTTGGTAATTGCCACGCCACGGATGGCATCCAACACAATTCTGATTTGGACATAGTTAGGATTTGACTTGGCTACGGCAGGAATCAGCTTATCGACCAGCGTCAGGGTCGGAGTCATATTCAGGTAAAGACTGCCACTATTTGGTTTAGGCATAGAACTAGTCAGCGTTTGGAAAGCTTTGCTGGCAGATAGATTTTGGGTTGGTGACGGAATCAGAGATTCGGCGAGATTTCCCATACCCCAAAAAGCATAACTCCGATCGATCGAACCATACGAAGCCACCGTGGCTTTGCCAAATTCCCAAGCGGTGAGTTCTTGGTTACCTAATTTTCTGGTTTTGATTTCGGTCTCTTGTGGCAATAAGGCTGAAGATTTGAAAGTGGCGAGTAGACCGTCCAGTTTCGTAAAAAACTTATTGGTAGCGGGTTTATCGGCAGTCTGCGCTAGGATTACCAAACCAAAGCCAGCATTTTGTAATGAGCCTCGATCGATCGGAATTGCCGCGATCGCAAATTCACCTGTCATCCATTTGAGAATATCTCGATCGAAATCCAGTCCGATCGAGGTTTTCACGCCATCACGGATTTGCTTAATCACTTGTTCGGAGCCAGAGTTCCCTTTTGACTGCTTGACGAGAGATTGCCAGAACTGATTGATGTCAATCCCTGAAACCACCAGAAATGATTCTTGGGGTAACTTTTCTAAGACTTTACCTTCTGAAGTTTTTGCAGGATCGCTGCTATCGGTTTTGACATGGGTATCGACTTCTAAACGCATTCCCTCTTTTTGCGTGCCGACACTAAAAGTAATCGCATCCAATTCTCTTTGAGATTGGTCTAGGAGTGGGCTACTCAGGTTTAATTTTGTTTGTTCGCCAATAAATTTCAGCGCGATCGAACCGTCAAGATAAACTTGGGCTAAAGGTTCAGCGATATTAGAGCTAGCGGGGTTGGCGTAGACGCTGGCAAAATTGCTTTTCTGGGCAAGTGCAGGCAGTTCGCCTTTGTATGTATCAAGCGTGCGTTGGATTAGTTCTGAAGAAGTGGTGATCGCCACGTATCTACCATCAATATCGGCGGTGATCACACTCTGTCCTGACATCTTGGTCGGCGACTCAAAATATTTAAATCCCTTATATTCTTTTTCGGTAAATTTTGCCCCTTGCTGCGCCAGAGCATCACGGTATTTGGTCAAAAATGCTGATGACTTACCTCGATCGAGCGTGGGGGCAATCACTAAAGTCGCGGCGGGGTTGCTAGGTTTTTCGATCGAAGGCACAAGCGCCGCCACCAAATGGCTCCCGATCCAAGGCTGGACATCTTGCCCATAGTCAGTTTTGCTCTGGACTAAAAACGCACTCAAAAATGATTGATTGAGCGATTGACCCAATAACTTTTGGGAATCGGGTGTGCCGAATTGCTGAAGTTTTTGCCATAGTTCGGTTTTGGTGTTGAAAGCCATTACGACATGAGCTTCTTGAGGAACTGCTCTCGTTACACCGATAATGCCAGCAACTTGAGTTTGTCGTCCAACCAAGAACAAAGCTGCTCCACCAATCGTGACGATCGCGGCTCCACCGATGGCAATCGGCAAAATTGGCTTAACTTTACGCTTTTTAGCAGGCTTGGACTTGTTAGACATAGGTAAATGGATCGGTAAATAAACCGTAGTTCAGTGAGACTTTGCCAGAATATCACAGCTAGTTATCGCGCCGTTCGATGCCCCGATCGATCGAGGTAACGTCAGAAGGTCGGTCATTCCAATTAAAGTCGCTGATCCGTAATACCAGTTCGCCGATTTCACGCACGGGATTGTAGCGCACGATCACAGCATAGGTGCGTCGATCGTATTGCAAGCTGTAAGTCGAGTCGATCACCTTGCCTGAAACAGGATTCCAAGTTTGCTGTAAACCAAAACGCACAGGCCCGTAGATTTGCTGTAAGATGCCTGCCGTAATCGTCTGTTTGTCTGCAATTCGATCGAAGAAGAATGGCGATTCTCCTGCAAGCGCGCCCTGAGAATAGCTGAGATTGAGCCGTGTATAGTCAAAAAACGTCTGCGAAAAATTGCCCAACACCGCCGAAAGCCCGATAGTTCCCGACAAAAATCCTTGCGATGCGCCAGTTGAATAGAGCGAATAAATCCCCGACAAACCGACAACGGCATCAACTTTTGGCACGATCGGTTCGGGCGAATACTTTAGTCCTGTTTCTTTCTCTGCTGGCAAAGGTGTACCCCGCCATAGCTGAAAGCCCCGACTCAGAGCCACTGCTCCCTGCAACCGCACCAAGCTCCCAATCGCGCCAGGAGTAGTATCACCTCGATCGGCAGTAATAAATTGTCCACCCGCCTGATAGCTATAACTAATGCCCGAATCGCCCAACACTTTGTTCGGAGAGAAAATATTTAACCCAAGCGAGTTGCGGACATCCTGAAAGCCCAGCGAACCATTAAAAAATCGTTCCCGAAAAGCATACTGTGCGACTAAGGAGTGATCGTCAAACACTGGACGACTATAGGAGACGTTGGCACGCAGACTATTACTGACATCGCTGAAGTCTAAGCCTGATAAAGTTGCTCTGCCCGACAAAAATTGATTGTCAGGTAAAATCGATTCCAACTTTGCCACCAGCCCGAACAAGCTGGTATCAAAAATATTGCCACTACGTTCAATTCCTCGTTGGACGAAGATCTGCGGTGAAATCTGAAAACTGAGGTCAGGTTGAGAAATTAGATCGAAATCTTGCTGATAGAACAGTCCGCCGCGATCCTGTCGATCGTAGCCCACGAGCAGAGGTAGCGATCTCTGAAATTTATCAAATATCACCCGCGAAACTGGTAAGGGAATCGTCAGCCCTTGATCGAAAACCAGCGTCGGCGACTCACCCTCTAGTTTGTCTTGGGTTGGCGAAATCGGCACAAGCGTTGCCTTAGTGGTACGCAATTCTAATTCTGGCGGTGAAAACGGATCGTTGGTAATTCTGAGGTTATCCGCTTGCCATCGATCGCCATCTAAGGTGATTAGATCGGATTGAAACCCCAATCGCCGCACATCTTGCCCTTTTTCCGTAGCCGCCACATCGCGCCCCAGCGAAATAATCGTCGAGCCAGTCGCCAGATCCGCAGGTGATTTGCTGGCTTCGGCTCGTGTTAGAGTGCCAAGATTAATCGAGCCAATCGCATTTGCCAAGGTTCCTTTCTGTGTGCCATAGGCATACTCCAGCCTCGAACCTCGTATTCGCTGGTCACCTCTCACAAAGAACACATTGCCCTCAGCAATCGTCACCTTTGTGCTTAAATTCACC
>JARCMB010000365.1 GCA_030248825.1 Pseudanabaenaceae cyanobacterium MP8IB2.15
AGAACCCCACCTCTGGTCTAGGCTTTGCAAGGAATCTAGGCTAAGTGGTTTCGTTGAACCAAGAATCCCCGTCCGTTAACGGCGGGGAGTGTCAAGAAATCCCTTCTTGCCTGACACCTTCTTTTTAAGCACCTAGGTTTTCAACCTGCCCACTAATTCTTATAAGCAAGGACAGCATAGAAAGGGTCGCCGCCGAGACTGAGCCACCACAGAGGATTAGCCTTTTGAGCAGGATGAGTAATCACTTCTGGCTTACTAAAGCCTGGGACAGAATTGAAGTAGCGTTTTACTAACTGGACTCGATCGAGATCTGAACTATCTCTCCATGCTGCGATCGCTTTTTGGTAAAACATCCGATTAGAAAAACTCATAATTGCCACGCCACCTGGTTTGAGAATGCGGTGAATCTCACTGAACACAGCTTCGGGATACTGCAAATACTGGACTGATACCGTATCGATCACAGCATCAAATTCCCGATCGGCTAAGGGTAGTTTTTGGTTTTGATTGAGATTTTGGACAAAGAAGTGGTTGAGTTGAGAGTTTCGGGCTAATTCTTCGGCATTTAATCCATGCCCCTCGACATGGGCAAATTGGATATCTGTCGGTAAGTGCGACACCCAACTGCTTTGCAAATCAAGGATGCGGGTATCAGGCTTGAGTCGATCGGAAAATAAAGCCCTGAGCGAACTGATGAATCGATCGTCTACATGCGTTACAAACCGAGGATATTCATAAAATAGAACATCATCACTTTGATCGATTTTCGTGCGCTGATCGGGAGCAAGCATAGGAAATCCAAGCAGTTAAATCATGTGTATCGTTAATAATACTTTACATTAACCAGCAATTTTTCACTCTTCAGTCAAAATCGATCGACTGCGCCAGATCGCATAAGCCGCGATTGCCAGTGTACAATTCCCAACCAAAGTCATCGCGGCCTGCACATCGACTAACCATCCCAGTGATTTAGAGTTATCAAAAAAATGCCAAGTACAAGCACACAGCGCACTCACCAACGCAGGCAGCATCGCAAACGCTAATCCTTTCCAGGCAGGATTTTCGCTCAGTTTGGCATAACTAAAAATCAACCAGATTGCGATCACCCATTCGAGCACGCTAGAGATATGAATAATCCAAGTTGGCAAAGAAAGTGCATTCATTATTTTAGGGATAAAAAAGCCCGCAAGTTATTGCAGGCATAAGATTTCAGTTAATCAAGTGACCAGAAATTAGACCACACCTAACATTTTGACATCACTGTTTTCAATCAGTGTTTGCAACTCTTCGGCATCAACAGTTTCACGTTCGATCAACATATTGGCAAGATTGTCGAGGATCGATCGATTTTGGACGAGAAGTTTCTTGGCACGACTGTAAGCGGTTTCGACTAATTGACTGACTTCTTCATCAACCACAGATGCAGTTTCTTCGGAAAAGTCACGTTCAGCCGAAATTTCACGCCCAAGGAACATATTGCCACTAGCGCGTCCAAGAGCTACGGGCCCAAGTTTGTCACTCATGCCAAAGCGCATCACCATCTGGCGGGCAATTTGAGCAACTTGCTGTAAATCGCTCGAAGCACCTGTTGTGACTTCAGATTCACCAAACACGATTTCTTCAGCTAGACGACCACCAAGTGCCACCGCCATTTGATTTTGCAGGTAACCACGGCTCTGCATCCGATCTTCGCTCGGCACAAACCAAGTCAAACCACCTGCTCGACCGCGTGGAATAATTGTCACCTTTTGTACAGCATCGTAATCAGGCATCAATGCTCCCACCAGAGCGTGTCCTGCTTCATGATAGGCAACCAATTTCTTGCGTTTGTCGCTCATCACTCGATCTTTCTTTTCTGGCCCAACCAGAACTCGATCGACTGCATCATTAATCTCATCCATCGAGATTTCGGTGAGGTTACGACGCGCCGCTAAAATTGCCGCTTCATTCAACAGATTTGACAAGTCAGCCCCAGTAAAACCAGGTGTGCGACGTGCGATCTTTTCTAGATCGACATCTTGTCCCAAAGTCTTGCCCCGCGCATGAACTCCCAAGATTTCAAACCGACCAGCAAAGTCAGGTCGATCGACAACCACTTGTCGATCGAAACGACCAGGACGCAGAAGAGCTGCATCCAAAACATCAGGACGGTTAGTCGCGGCAATAATAATGATCCCAGTATTACCCTCAAAGCCATCCATCTCGGTGAGCAATTGATTTAGGGTTTGTTCGCGTTCATCATTACCACCACCTAGTCCAGCCCCACGTTGGCGACCGACCGCATCAATTTCGTCGATAAATACGATGCAAGGAGCATTTGACTTAGCTTGCTCGAACAGGTCACGCACCCGCGAAGCACCAACCCCGACAAACATTTCGACAAACTCTGAGCCAGAAATGTTAAAGAATGGTACGCCTGCTTCACCTGCTACAGCACGAGCCAGAAGGGTTTTTCCAGTCCCAGGTGGGCCGACTAAAAGCACACCTTTAGGAATTTTTGCTCCGACTGCGGTGAATCGATCGGAATTTTTGAGGAAGTCCACAACTTCAGTCAATTCCAGCTTGGCCTGCTCAATCCCAGCGACATCACTGAAAGTAATCTGAGTTTGAGGTTCCATTTGTACTCTGGCTTTTGACTTGCCAAAGCTCATGGCTTGACTGCCAGGCCCAACCTGAGCGCGACGTAATAGGAAAAACAAACCTACGAGTAACAAAACTGGCAAAACCAGATTGCTGAGAGTTTGCACCAAAGCGCCATCATTACGACGCGGCGCAACGTCGATCGCCACACCATTTTGGGTCAAAGTATCAATAAAGTTAGGATCGTTAGGAAGATTCACTCTCACCCGCTTACTCCCTTGATCCCCTGGGATTGTGACCTCTGCCCAAGATCGATCGGGACTAAGTGTGACCTTAGATACGCCTTGTTTTTTCTCCACAGCTTCGATCAGTTTGCTATAACGCCACTGCTCCTGCGGTTGAGGCTGATTATCTAGGAGAGCCGTCCCTAGAGTAATCACAACAATTCCTAGTACTGCATACAGACCAATGGTCTTCCATTTTTTATTATTGTTATTATTCTTCAATGCTTTTACTCCAAAGTGTCATCTAAGAAATTTCGATTATTAACTTATATTAACTTAACCCAGTCAAATCATGTTAACTGGGCTGAGCAGGAATATCTTTTGCTAAATTTCTCGCTAAATTTCTTAAAAAAGTCCTATTCTTCGTACTTAACTTCGACAATTTCTAGATCTTGTCGATCGCCAGGATGGGGATTGTAGAGTGTAAGAAACAGCATACAGTGACATTCTTTGCGCTCTTGCCTCGGTACGCATGGGCAATTCCAGTAACTAGCTTTCACTTCGGCTTCTTTGTCTTCGTAAAAGCGGCAAGGACACAAAGGTGCTCCTAGTTCTTCTTTATGCTTTGCCAGTCCCTCAACTACGGCAGTAGTAATGCTGAGATCTGCACAAAAATAAGTCCCAGTTCTCTTGGCGTAGGCTTCAGAAAACTTACGCATAATCTCAAAACTTTTCTCTGAAGACTTATTCGTACCACGAACAGAATCCTTATTTTCCGTGCTTGTCATAGTGTTTATCTAAATTTTTTATTTAAAATCTTTTATGAGTAGGTTATTTATATTACTAAACTATGATCGCGATCGCGCAAGCATTCACGCGCTGTGCTGATTTCTGAAATCGACAACTTTACCAATCGCGGCGATCGCAGGTGGGGCAAACCCTGTTGCTTCAACCTGCGCCACAATGTCACCTAATGTGCCGATCAATTCTGATTGGTCAGCCCAAGTTCCTTGACGGATCAATGCAATCGGGGTGCTGGGATCTAATCCTGCGCCGATCAGACGCATGATAATTTCGGCGAGATTATGCAACCCCATATAGATCACGATTGTTTCTGAGCCGAGGGCGATCGACTCCCAATTAATCTGTGGACGATACTTTCCCGCCATCTCATGCCCAGTCACAAAAGTCACCGACGAACTATAGTCGCGATGGGTAAGCGGAATCCCCGCATAGGCAGGTGCAGCAATGCCTGAAGTAATTCCAGGTACAACCTCTACAGGAACACCTGCGGCGATCAAGCTCGCCATCTCTTCGCCACCGCGCCCAAACATAAATGGATCGCCACCCTTAAGCCGCACCACGATCGAATGTGACTGGGCTTTCTCGATCAATAACTCTGTCGTCTCAGTCTGTAACAGCGAATGATCGCCACGCCGCTTACCCGCATTAATTCGTTCCGCGTTGGGATTTACCATTGCCAATACCCCAGGGCTGACCAAGGCATCATAGATCACAACATCACAATGTTCTAACAAGCTCTTGCCCTTAAGCGTCATTAAACCAGGATCGCCAGGACCTGCACCGACCAAATAAACTTTGCCTACACTTGAACCGAGATTTATTCGATCGATCCCAGAAGTTACGGAATTTGTCATGCAATCAGGTGAAAAAACAGCTTTGTTACATCCTAATCCTTCTACCCCGATCTAAGCCAAATCATGCAATTTTAATACGGTTTAGCGAGTCTAATGTATTCTAGTTACATGAGTAGCTAGAGGGCTTAACGGCTATTCATTAGAGTTTGATTAAAGTCTAATTGAAGTTTATTGAAGTCTTAATTTAGGCTTCAAGATCTCAGGCTTAGAGATTAATTCTAGGTTGCTTTAGAGATTTGAGTTCACAGCAATTTGAGATGCAAGCTGGTAATTTACTCAGAATGAACGAGGCAAGCGTGAATTGTGCAGATTTAAATAAAGCGAACTTAACTGGGGCAGTCTTGGGTGATGCCAACCTGAATGGAGCCGATCTGAGGCGGGCAAATCTCACCGAGGCAAATCTGGCTGGTGCGAGTTTAAGCAAAGCCGATCTGACTGGGGCATTTCTGAATGGGGCTAATCTGAATCGGGCCGATTTATCCGAGGCAATCTTAAATGAGGCAGATCTGACCGCCGCTTTTTTGATCAAAGCTGACTTACGGAAAGCCAGCTTAAATGAAGCCAATTTGATGGGGGCAAACTTATCGGAAGCTGTCCTAAATGGGGCATCGCTGCAAGATGCCGATCTGAGTCTAGCTGACCTAAACTTTGCAAATCTGACTGGAGCGATCCTGACATCGGCAAATCTCTGCGGGACTTGTTTTACTGAGGCAAATCTGCTGGGCGCAGACCTCAGTATGACTTACCTAGCAGGTTCTGTTTTGACCAGAACTAACTTAAGTGGCGCAAATTTACGACAGGCGAACCTAGCGGGCGCGAATTTGACGGAAGCCAATCTTACAGGTGCAGAATTGCATAGCGTCGATCTGAGTGGGGCTAACTTGCAGGAAGCTAACTTAAATGCAGTCGATTTGGTTAACGCCAACCTTGACAAAGCTTGTTTGAGTCGGGCAAATCTGGGTTGGGCAAATCTACTAGGCACGACCCTCTGTGAAGCTAATTTAGTTGGAACAGATTTAAGCTGGGCAAATCTCAATCAATCGAGTTTGATCGATGCTGATTTGAGTTGGTCGAATCTGAACGGCGCATTTCTGATGGGGGCGAACCTGAGTGGCGCGAATCTTAACAATGCCAACCTCACTAATGCCAACCTCAGTGGCGCAAATTTGAGTGGAGCGAATCTGATGGGAGCTAGCCTGAATGGAGCCGATTTGACAGGAGCCGATCTCAAGAATGCTTACTTGATCAAAGCCAATCTTCATGGAGCTAACCTGAATGGCGCAAACTTAACTGGGGCAAATCTCGATAGTGCCAACCTGAATGGCGCAAATCTGACCAAAGCCAACCTCAATCGTGCCAACCTTCACGATGCCTGTTTGACGGGAGCCAACTTGAAGGGAGCTTTTATGTTATGGACTAATCTAAAAGGAGCCTTTCTCCTCTGGGTGAATTTGGATGAAGCTAATCTGACGGGGGCGATTTTGCCCGCCGATCGATCATCTGCCTAGACACTGAATCGTTAGCAAAACAAAAAAGTAATGGTGTTGAGGACAAATGAAAGCTGGTGAACTCGTAGAACAATATAAAAAGGGGCTGAGGGACTTTGAAGGAGTCGATCTCAGTCGTGAGAACCTGACTGGAGCCAGTCTATTTCGAGCTAACTTGAGTGGCGCAAATCTGAGCGAGACGACTTTATCCTGTGCCAATCTAAATGAGATCGACTTCCAATCTGCCATATTGACAACGGCAGTGCTCTATCGCACAAGCTTAAGTCGTGCCAACTTGAGTGCCGCAAATTTAGAAGGAGCTAGTTTAGTCAAAGCAAATCTGCATAAAGCTAATCTCGCCCAGTCAAATCTCAAAGATGCCGATCTCACAGGAGCTAACTTGAATGGAGCGCAGATGATGCAAGCAGATTTGAGTGGAGCCAATCTCAGTGGGATTTTTCTGACGGGGGCGAGTTTGGAATCCGCCAACCTCAGCGAGACTTTTTTGAAGGGGGCGAATCTGGATGGCGCAAATCTGGATGGAGCTAATTTGGAATCTGCTAACCTCAGTGGTGCTAGCCTTAGCGATACGAATCTCAGTAACACAAATCTCAGTAACACGAATCTATCGAATGCCAATCTCTATGGCGCGAATTTGAGCAATGCCAACCTTACGGGTGCCGATTTGAATGGCGCAAATCTCAGCCATGCTAATCTCACAGGTGCTGACCTTAATGGCGCAGATCTGAATGGTGCATTTTTAGCCGAAGCCACGCTCATCAGTGCCAGCCTCGATGGTGCGAACCTCAGCAAAACTAATTTCTACAAAGCCAGTCTGAATGGTGCGAATTTACTCAGAGCTAACCTAAATGGAGCTAACCTCAATGGTACTAATCTCACAGGTGCAGAGCTATACGCCACCGCCGAAGCGGTCGAATAGCTAGAGAAGTAAGCTATGCAGCCTCCTTTATAGGTGTAACCGAGAGCTTAAAGCCTAACTGAACGAGTATTCTTGATACACCAGTTAGATCTAAATTGTTCTGGAGAGGCAGAATTTTCTGGAAATCATCTTGGCTCAAGAATTCCTGCGAATTATTTGAAATAGCAAGCCTAGCTTCTGCGACATTCTTTAACGCTAAGTATAATTCGTCATAACTACAGTCTTCTAAAAC